>NZ_MUFJ01000022.1:0-63837 GCF_001996245.1 Salinivibrio sp. MA607
GGTTATTTATAATGTATTTTACTTAACTGTAGTAAGTTTTCACAATGGTTCGCATAACTATTGCTGTGAGGTAAGTCATGTTATCCCTATTTCTCGTCACTCCGCTCAAACTGGTGCTGCTGGCACTGGTTGCTCTTCTTGGCGGTGTTATATGGCGATACAGTGCCACTGCGTTTGCGGGCGAAGCCGACAAACACCGTTTTCTTTTATCCTTATTGCTCACCTTGTCGGCAGTCTTGTTGGTTTTAGTCAGCAATCACCTGTTGCTGTTTTGGCTTGCTTGGGTGGCGGTTAGCCTCTCATTGGGTCGCTTAATTCTTTTCTATCCGCATCGGCCTCGCGCCCAACTCGCGGCACACAAAAAAATGCTGCTCGCCCGCTTTAGCGAATTGCTACTCGGTGGCGCATTTTTACTGTTATTTTTCCACTACCAAACCGCGCAGATTGACCAATTGATGTTTCAAGTCAGCCAGCAACCTCATACGCTGACTGTAAGCATCGCCGCCTTTATGCTGGTGGGTGTGGCGATCATTAAGTGCGCGCAACTGCCCTTGCACGGCTGGCTCATTCAAGTGGTGGAAGCACCTACGCCTGTCTCTGCCTTGTTGCACGCCGGTATTGTGAATCTTGGCGGGATCTTATTGATGCTGTTCGCGCCAGTGCTCGCGGCGAGCCCCAGTGCCAGCTTTGCACTGCTGGTTATCGCCGGTGTCAGTACCCTGGTGGCAGGGCTGGTGAGCCTGACACGCGTGAGCATTAAGGTAAAACTGGCGTGGTCGACCGTCGCACAAATGGGTCTGATGTTAGTTGAAATCGCCCTAGGCCTTTATGAGTTGGCACTGCTGCACTTACTGGCGCACTCTTTCTACAAGGCGTTCTCTTTCCTCAACAGCGGCAATGGGGTGAATCATTGGCTAGCAACCCAACTGGCCGACGCCTCAGTTCCGCGTCGCTGCCATTGGCTTGCCGCGATGGCCACCACCGCCGGTTTGATTGTCGCCGTGCACCTGAGTGTCGGTATTTTAAATAGTTTTGCAGCCGGTTGGTTGCTGTGGATGGCGATGACCATGCTGCTATTACCGGCCTTTACCCGCCCAGGCGCTGCTCGCCCGACACGCGTGCTGCTCAGTAGCGTGTTTGCGCTTGGCCTGCTCGGGCTCTACGCCGCCATTAAACATAGCTTGATTGTGTTTGTCGCGGGTGGAAATGCCACCTATTTATTTGCCGATGCCTTTGCGCTGGTGCTGTTTATCACGCTGTTTGCTCTATCACTGGCGGTCCAGTACTGGCCTCACAAAGCGTGGGTCAACCGCCTGTTTATTTGGCTGAACGCCGGGGCTTACCTTGATGAGTGGGCGACGCGCCTAACACTCAAATGGTGGCCGAGTGCTTCTTTAATCCAACTACAAACGACCCAATGGCAACCGCATAAGGAGACGCGTTAATGATTGCGAAAACGCCCAACGTATCTGCACACCCTGAGTCCCTCGATGTGAGCGATTTTCGCGATGCCACCCAGCAAGCGGTCGTAGCGATTGCGCCAAGCTGGCCGTTGGATCAAATGATTGCGGTGAACCCATGGTGGCCGCAACGCTTTACCCCCATTGAGCAAGTCTTTGCTGAGCAAGCGGTGTTAAGTGCCCACTGTCCGCTAATGCCGTCGGCGTACTATCTGTCGCATTGGCAATCGCCCATTAGTGAGGCACACCTTGCCGAGGCCATTTCAACCTCTGGCAGCGCATTAACAGTGAGTGATTGTCTGCGTGCACTGCGCATTCATAGCAGTAACCTCCCGCGTTGGAAGCCATTGGCTGAGTTGTGTGACCGCACTCGGGAAACACAAGAAGGCTTATCGTGGCAGCAAGAAATCCAGCAGCAAGTGAGCCAGTTTCTCGCGCTTTATCACCAATACCCACAGCGCTTTGATGCCCAAGGCCAAGGCGGTGAACACCTTTATCAATGCTGGTTGAGTGTGGTGAGCCAAGATAAAGGCATTAAAACCCTCACTGGCGTGGATTTGCTCGCCGATTTCGCCGCTCTACCCACCCAAATGGATGCACTGATCGCTGAAGCGGCCGCCTTTTGGCAACCGATCCTTCATGACCCAAACGGTAACTTGGCCTATTGCCACGCGCTGATGCATGGTTTATCAGGTTGGGCAAGCTGGCAGGCTTGGTTAGATTGGCAGCAACAGCTCAGTGACAGTGAACAACAAGATCATGGCATGGGCCTATTCGCGATTTTACTCGCTTGGGATACAGTGCTGGCACGCTGGCTTGCTAAACACCGTGAAGCGGCGTGGGCAAGCATTCGTCAGTCCATGCACCACCAAGCGGTGAATGTGCGCCATTGGTATCACCAAGCACAACAACAGCTCGCGCCACTGTGGATTTGGCAGCAAGCGCTGGAAATCAGTCAGCAGCGCCCTTGGGCACACGCCTTGTCCGCGCAGGCCAGTGTCGACACTCTCGCCACCTCGCCTACGCTGCAAGCTGTGTTTTGTATCGATGTGCGCTCTGAACCGATGCGTCGCGCGTTAGAAGCACAATCTGATCGGATTCAAACCCTTGGCTTTGCTGGCTTTTTTGGCTTGCCGATCGCCTATCAACCCACTGATAGCCAGATTCACCGCCCGCAACTGCCCGGCTTATTGGCACCGGCGATCACCGCCTCACAAACTCATGCCACCCCCGAACGCTGGTTGCGGATGACCAAGCTCGGCTGGCAACGTAGCCTTGATGCGCCCRCCGCCAATTTAGGCATGGTCGAAGCCGGTGGCATGCTGAAACTGGTGAGTTTGTTAAAGCGCGCATTGCGCATTTCTGGCACCGAAAACCCGCTGAATCGACTCAGTCATACTGACAGTGATTGGGCGCTCACCCGTGACAATACACCATTAACCGCAGCAGAAAAGGCGGAGCTAGGTGCTGGTATCTTGCGGGCAATGGGCATTACTGACCAACTGGCCGATGCCGTCTTGTTGGTGGGCCATGGCAGTGAAACCTGTAACAACCCTCATGCAGCAGGGCTTGACTGTGGTGCTTGCGGTGGACAAACCGGCGAGGTGAATGTCCGCGTACTCGCGCAGCTTCTGAACGATGCCGACGTGCGCGATGCCATGGCAAAGCAAGGCGTAACGATTCCCACCAGCACCCGTTTTTATGCCGCCATGCACAACACCACCACCGACGCACTGGATGTCTTTCACGCCCCCGAGCATGCCGCGTGGCAAACTTGGCTGGCCGACGCGAGCGAACAAGCACGTGCAACCCGCGCCAACCAGTTTGACCAAACGCCTACCCAGCCATCCAAGCTCAAACGCTTCTTTGCAACACGCGCCAAAGACTGGGCACAAATGCGTCCTGAGTGGGGACTATGTGACAACGCCGCGTTAATCGTGGGCCCGCGCACCCTGTCTCGACAGATTAATTTGCAAGGTCGCAGCTTTTTACACGACTACGACTGGCATAGAGACAGTGACTTTAGCCAGCTTACGGCAATCCTCACCGCGCCCATGGTGGTGACCAATTGGATCAACTTGCAGTACTTTGCTTCTGTTACCGCACCGGAAAAATTCGGCAGCGGAAACAAATTGCTGCACAACATCGTGGGTGGCCACATTGGGGTGTTTGAAGGGAATGGTGGTGACTTGCGAATTGGCTTATCGCATCAATCTGTGCACGATGGCCGTCGATATCGCCACCAGCCAGTGCGATTAAGCGTATTTATCGCTGCCCCTCGGGAGGCAATTGATAGTATACTTGCACGCCATAACGATATAGCCGCGCTGGCGAATCACGGCTGGCTGTACTTGATGCAAATTGATGCGCAAGGTGCAGTATGGCAACGCGATCGCTCGGGTCAGTGGTATCACCTGAACGTAGCAAAATAAAACGGAGCATGTCGTTGAAAACGCAACTTCTCTCAGCGCAGTGTTCAACGGACCTAACACAAGCCGCCGAGCTACTGAAAGCCGGCGAACAAGTCGCGGTGCCTACAGAAACCGTGTACGGTCTGGCAGCGGATGCCAGCAATCCAGACGCCGTCGCGGGCATTTTTACCGCCAAAGGGCGACCCGCCAATCATCCTTTGATTGTGCATCTCGGTGACGTCGCATCGATCACCGAGTGGGCAACGCAGATCCCTGATGAAGCATATAAGCTGGCGAATGCCTTCTGGCCAGGGCCGATGACGCTGCTGCTGCCACGAGCCGAGCATGTTTCACCGGTAGTCACGGGTGGATTGGATACCATTGGGCTTCGCGTGCCCGCGCAACCTGTGTTATTGGACCTGCTCGCCACCCATCAACTTGCCGTTGCCGCCCCGTCARCGAACCCGTATAAAAAGCTCAGCCCCACCACGGCAGAGCAAGTGGTGCATGGTTTAGGCGGAAAAATTGCGGCAGTCATTGATGGCGGCCCTTGCCAACATGGGCTGGAGTCGACCATTGTCGATCTTACCAAGCGCCCCTTCCGCGTACTTCGTGCCGGTCCAATCACCGCCAGCGAGCTGAGCGCCGTATTGGGTGAAACCGTGGAAGCGCCCGAGCAGCACGATAGCGTGGTGCCTGGCAATGTCGGTAGCCATTACCAACCTAACACCCGGTTGCAAATGGTGGCCGCAGATCTGTCCGATCTCCCAGCGCCTAATTCTGAAAAGCGCGCGGCCTTACTTCACTTTGGCGACGCCCTGACACGGGATGATCTGGTGTGTATTACCATGCCGAATGACGCCGCACGCTACGGGCAAGCGTTATATCACCAACTTGCCCAAGCCGATCAACTCGGCGTCGATGAAATCTGGCTCGCCCAGCCTCCTCAAGGTGAAGCGTGGCTTGCGGTCCATGATCGCCTGCGCCGCGCGGTCAGCTAGTTTTTGACGCTCACAACGCGCGTGTTTGCATAAAGCTTGCCGTTGCACTGGCACACACAGTGTCTGCAACGGTCAGTGTTGCCTCCAACCGACTCATGCCGTGTTTCGCTTTCACACACCAGGCACGCACCTCACCATAAACAGCGATAGGCACCGGATGGTGATAGCGAATATTAAGTGACGCTGTCACACTTTGCGGGGCAAACAAGAAAGTACAATGGGTCAACCCCGCATCCAAAAGCGTGGCAATGACCCCACCGTGCAGCTGATCTTGATACCCCTGCCAAGTGCTTTCTAACCATACGCTTGCGGTCACGGCGTTGTTATCGTCTTGATAAAATTTAAGATTAAACAGCCCGTTGTCACTGCAAGCCACACACTGATGATGGGAATCCGGCGGGATAACAGGTTGCTTATTCATGGCAACCGCAACCGTGGCCACTGTTTCGACCTCGTTGACCTTGTCCATGTCCACACCCCCGATGTTGACCACCTATACCACTATCTTGCGCGCCACACCCTCGCCCACGTCCTGAATGACACGCTGCTTTCCGTTGTTGTGGTTGTTGCTGTTGCTTCATTCGCTGCAACGCAGGCCGCCCTTGACTGGCCTCCGTCAGTGGTTTCCAGTACGCAGGCGACAACCACTGGGTAGGATTTAAACGGCCGTTGGTCAACTGATAAACATCAACATCCGCGGCCAGCAATCCCGCCAAGGCATGCTCACCGATATGGCGCGTCACCACACGTGTCACCTGGTTGGCTTTTAACATCGCAATCAAGGCGTTTTTGGCACCACAGCCTTCCGTTACTCGTGGGTTGGCGAGTTGAGCGAGTGCCTGTCCATCGTCGTCAAACAGCACAAAATGTTCTGCTTTCATAAAATGTCCCGCAGGACGGTCTTGGTTCATCGCAATGGCAATTGTCATCTTCCGTTCTCTCTTTATATAAATGGCATATGCTAAAAATACGCCTGATTTATGGCATATGCAAACTATTCTATGAGAGAAAAATGAAGAAAGTCACGTCAAGACGTGGAGAGTGTTCGAATCAAGCTGCAACGTCGTGCGACAAAATACTTTTTCGAACACGCGCTCATCCTTGCTAAGTCGCATGATGAATGACAATAACTAAATGGAAGCATTGGTTTAAAAAACTCCATTTTCACGGCAATAATTGACGTGAAAATATGACTATTCAAACTAAAAACCGAAAAAGTTTGAAAAACATAAAATACACGTCAATAATTAACGTGTATTTTATGTTTTATAAACCAGTGTGGAATGACTCATGCTGAACACTGAAGCGAGACAACAACTACAGAAAGTGCTGCCCCTGGATATGGTTGCTACTAAGTCATGGCTAGAGGCACAAGGACTTAATCTGCACTTCCTAGATAATGCGATACGAAACCAAACGCTAGTCCCTCTTGCAGCCGGTGTATACATAAGGCAAGAAGCGAGACTATCTTGGAAAGGCATCGTTGCTTCGTTGCAATGTATGACCCATACCCCTATCCATGTTGGAGGCCTTACCGCGTTAGAGCTGGAAGGGTTTAGTCATTATCTGTCCAAAGGAAGCAAACCCAGCGTTCACCTCTATTCTGCTGAGATGCTGCCTAGATGGCTGGCTAGAATCGATGCGCCAGCACAATTTGAGTGGCATGGCACTCGTCGCCTATGGTCAGAGACGCTAATGCAAGACAACCAGTACCTGAGGCAAGATAGCTGGCAAGCATCTCTTCCGTCATTACATTATTCCTGTCCAGAGAAAGCCATTTTAGAGCTTTTAGCTATCGTGCCCAATACCATCAGCTTTGAACACGCTGACCAACTTATGCAAGGATTACACAACCTATCGCCTCGTAAACTGAATGCCTTGCTAAGAGCCTGTCGCAGTATCAAAGCAAAGCGACTCTTTCTCTGGCTGGCAGGTAGGCATCAACACGCTTGGCTTAAATACCTCACACCAGAACAGTATGCACTGGGCTCTGGTAAAAGACTGATCGCTAAAGGCGGCAAACTAGAGCCAACCTGGCAAATAACAGTGCCTAAGGATATGTGAAAGCATGGATAGACAAAGCCACTACTACCGACAAGTGCAGCTACTACTGAGGATTATTCCTTTTGTTGCCAAGCACGACTGTTTCGCTCTCAAAGGTGGGACAGCTATCAATTTGTTTGTTCGTGACTTTCCTCGACTTTCAATTGATATCGACTTAGTTTTTCTGCCCATAATGGAACGGAATGAAGCACTACGGACCATCAAGAGCAACCTAGATACCCTAGCCTCCACGATAACGGCTAACATCGACAATACACGTGTTGTCCGCTCCTTCCTGGATAAATCAGATGCTCTGCGTTTATTGGTGGAGCGAGATGGCGTTCAAATCAAAATTGAACTCTCCCCTGTACTACGCGGTACGGTTTACGACCCCCAAGTCATGCCAGTAAGTGGGGCTGTTGAAGATGAGTTTGGTTTTGCAGAGATGCCAGTGGTGAATTTTGCCGATTTATACGCGGGTAAAATCTGTGCAGCACTGGATCGTCAACACCCGAGGGATCTTTTCGACGTCAAGCAACTACTTGATAACGAGGGACTCCCCGATGATCTTCGCAAAGCCTTATTGGTTTATATTATTAGCCACCCACGTCCTATTGCCGAACTACTTAGACCAAACTTCAAGGATATTTCAGGTGTTTATGAAGGAGAGTTTCGGAATATGGCCGATCAAGACATTCCCCAGGCGGAGCTCGAAGCAACTCGCAAGCAGCTGGTGAAGATCATAAACTCGTCTTTGACGCCCCAAGAGCGATCATTTTTACTGTCCTTCAAAAATCGCACGCCTGATTGGGCGCTTTTAGAGCTGTCGGGAATTGACCAGTTACCAGCCATCCGTTGGAAAATGCAAAATCTCGCCAAAATGAACGCCGAGAAACACTCAGACGCGTATCGTCAACTTAAACAAATATTAGGCCCTATGTAAGCCAAATAAACTCGGCACAACACTACTCTTCTGACTCAAACACCAGTGCTTTGCCTTCTACGAGGCAGGCGGTGGTTTTGGCGCGGGCGCGTTTTACTAGGTTGGCTAACGTTTGACGGGATACGCCCATGACTTCCGCCGCTTGCAGTTGCTGCATACCCTGATGATCAACAAGGCGCATGGCTTCGAACTCATCCAGACCAATGGTCACCGTCTCTAGCTCACTGAGTGGAATGGCGTTGGGTTTAAAACAGTTGGTATGCGGTTTCCCGCAGATACGGCGGGGCATTTTAGGACGCGGCATAGGGTCTCCTTTTTCGCCTATGCTAAGCGAGTTTATTGCTTATGCCAACAAAAAGGGATGCCAATGCATCCCTTTTCTATTTATTACTACTGGCAGTGACTTAGTCTGCCACGTTACACGTCGTACGTCGTCGAGGCAGTGTTACCACCGGTGCCCGTCCAGTTGGTGTGGAAGAACTCACCACGTGGCTTATCGAGACGCTCATAAGTGTGCGCGCCAAAGTAGTCACGCTGGGCTTGCAGCAGGTTGGCTGGCAAACGTGCTGTGGTGTAGCCATCCAAGAAGGTCAGCGCCGATGTAGTACACGGCATTGGGATACCGGTTTCCATCGATTTCGCCGCCACTTTACGCCATGCCGCTAAACAGTTATCCAAGATCCCTTTAAAGTACGCATCTGAGCCCAAGAAGGCCAAGTCAGGATCCTTAGCAAAGGCATCACGGATGTTACCCAAGAAGGCCGAACGGATAATACAGCCGCCACGCCACATCAGCGCGACGTTGCCGTAGTTGAGATCCCAGCCGTTCTCGTTTGACGCTTCACGCATCAGCATAAAGCCTTGCGCGTAAGAGATAATTTTTGACGCCAGCAGCGCTTGACGTAGCGCATCAACCCACTCGGCTTTGTCACCATCAACCGGCTGGATATGTTTTTCAAATAGCTTCTCTGCCGCGACACGCTGATCTTTCAATGCTGACAAGCAACGCGAAAATACCGATTCAGAGATCAGGGTCAGCGGAATGCCAAGATCCAGCGCGTTAACCCCAGTCCATTTACCGGTGCCTTTTTGACCCGCGGTGTCGAGGATTTTCTCAACCAAAGGCTCACCGTCTTCGTCTTTATAACCCAAGATGTCCGAGGTGATCTCGACCAGATAGCTATCCAACTCGGTTTTGTTCCAGTCGGTAAACACCTGCTGCATTTCATCATGGCTCATACCAAGGCCGTCTTTCATGAACTGGTACGCCTCGGTGATCAGCTGCATGTCGCCATATTCGATACCGTTATGCACCATTTTCACAAAGTGGCCGGCGCCATCACGGCCGACCCAGTCACAACATGGCTCGCCGGTATCGGTTTTCGCTGCAATACCTTGGAAAATAGGCTTCACCGCTGGCCACGCCTCTTCTGAGCCGCCTGGCATAATAGACGGCCCGAAACGTGCGCCCTCTTCACCGCCAGACACACCGGCACCAATGAAGTGAATACCTTTTTCACGCAGCGCTGCCACACGACGGTTGGTATCTGGATAGTTGGTGTTACCGCCATCAATAATGATGTCGCCTTTCTCAAGCAGTGGCGTCAGTTTGTCGATAAAGGTATCGACCACATCACCGGCACGAACCATCAGCATCACTTTACGTGGCGTTTCTAGCTTCTCAACCAGTTCTTCCAGCGAATAAGCGCCAACGATGTTAGTGCCCTTGGCTGGGCCTTCAAGAAACTCATCGACTTTGGCCGCGGTACGGTTATGTGCCACGACTTTAAAGCCGTTGTCGTTCATGTTGAGGATCAGGTTTTGGCCCATGACCGCCAAACCAATTACGCCGATATCACCTTTCATCGTGCTCTCCATTAATTCTGTTCTGGTAATTTTTTTGCTGCCGCGGCATCGAGTACCCACTCCGTGGTGCCTTTGGCACTGCGGATATTGGCGGCAGGATATGGCAGTTGAGTGGGCTCGTGTGTGGCGATCTCATGCACAATCGCTTGTTTGCCTTCACCCAACACCAGATAACTGATTTTCTTCGCCGCGCGCAGTACACGGGCGGTTTTTGATACCCGCTTTTGACCCGATTCAGGATGCGAGGCCACCAGCGCCAGTGCGGTATTGTCATACTGAGGATCGTGCGGGAATAGCGAGGCGGTATGGCCATCGCCACCGACACCCAGCAAGACCCAATCAAACACAGGCGTGCCGTTTTCGCTTGGGATCAGCGCTTGCATTTCCGCACTAAAGCGCGCGGCTTCCACGTCCGGATCGTCTTCACCACGAATGCGATGACTGTTCTCTTCTGGAATGCGAATCTGGCTAAACAGTAGTTTGTCGGCTTCGCCAAAGTTGCTCTCGGCATCATCCGGTGCCACACAGCGCTCATCGCCCCACCAAAAATGCAAGTTTTGCCACTGAATCGCCGTGGCGTAGTCATCACTGGCTAAACGCTTAAACAGCATTTTGGGCGTGCTGCCACCAGATAGCGAGATGTGTACGGCACGATCTTGCTCGCTGAACGCTTGCATCGCGTCAGCTAAGTGATTGACCACCGCGTCGGCGTCATCAAAAATACGGGCATTGATCATAGTTCGCAGTATTCCGTGTCTGTGAGGTTTTTGCAGGGGAAACGCCACGCATGGTCGTCTCGCGCCAGCAAGTGGTCGGCTTCTTTCGGCCCCCAAGTGCCACAGGCATAACCATATAGCGCTTTGCCATTATCCTTGTATTGGAGAATTGGCTCAACAAACTGCCAGCAGGCTTCCACCGCGTCACTGCGGGCAAACAAGGTTGCATCGCCTTTTAAGGCATCAAGCAATAAACGCTCGTAAGCCGTCAGCATCTGGGTTTCTTCCAGCGACGTATAATGAAAATCCATGTTTACCGCTTTGGCGTTAAAGCCTGCACCCGGCTCTTTCAGACCGAAACTCATTTGAATGCCTTCGTCGGGCTGAATACGGATCACCAAGCGGTTTTCGGGCGCATTTTTGCCGAATACGGGATGCGGGGTCTGTTTAAAGTGGATCACCACTTCGGTCACGCGCGTCGGTAAGCGTTTACCGGTGCGCACGTAAAATGGCACCCCATTCCAACGCCAGTTGTTGATAAACATCTTCAGGCCAACATAAGTCTCGGTACGCGAGTCTTCCGCCACACCTGGCTCATCACGATAGCTGGGTAATGCTTTGCCGCCAACTTGCGATTCAGTGTACTGGCCCAGCACCAAGTTATTGTGCAAGTCGTCTTCAGAGAGCGGCTCAAGCGATTGCAGCGCTTTAAACACCTCATCACGCATTGCATCAGCATTGATCTGTGCAGGCGGCTCCATCGCCACGAGCGACAACACTTGCAATAGGTGGTTTTGGAACATATCCCGAACCGCGCCCGACTGGTCGTAATAACCACCGCGACCTTCTACGCCAAGATGCTCCGCACCGGTAATTTCAACATAGTCAATGAAGTTGCGGTTCCAAAGCGGCTCGAACATCGCATTGGAGAAACGGAAAACCAACAGATTCTGTACCGTTTCTTTGCCTAAGTAATGGTCAATACGGTAAATCTGATGCTCTGCAAAGTAGGCGTGAATGTCTTTGTCTAACTGACGAGCGGAGGCTAAGTCGTAACCAAACGGCTTTTCGACCACCAAGCGTTTCCAACCGTTACTTTCATCATTCAAGCCATGTGCGGCGAGACAGGCAGGAATAAAGTTGTACAGCTTCGGCGGCGTAGCAAGATAAAACAGCGTATTACGCTGGGTGAAACCATATTGTTCGGACAATTCGTCTAAACGCCCTGTTAGCGCGCCATATTCGTGGGTGTCAGAGATATTGAACGATTGATAATGCACGTGCGCCATAAAGGCGTCGAGCGTTGCAGGATCGGTTTCTTCAAGCTCTTGCATCGAGCGACGGAGCTTGTCACGGAACGACTCGTCACTATAGAAGGTGCGGCTTGCGCCAAGAATTGCGAAAGACGCAGGCAGCTGTTTGTTCGCATACAAATGATACAGGGCTGGGATCAGCTTGCGGAAGGTGAGATCGCCAGATGCACCAAAAATAACAATACTGCTGTTTTCTGGAATTACCATCATCTTTCCTTTGATAATAAAGGTACTGCATGTGATTTGCGCCACAAATTAGCAGCGCATTGGCCAAATTGGTAATTGGCCCTACCTATTGATGTCATTGATGTCGCCACTGAAATATGGAGCCGGCTAACTCATCCCTACATTTGCAGCCAGCACGACCAATTCAATGTGCGACAAAAGCACTCTAGTCTAGCACTTTATTCGTCAATAAGCTGCCCCACACTGGTAAGAGGTGCTCAATCGACATCGCTCGCCATCCAGTCAGTCCCGCTTTCCAGCAGACACGTAACGAACTGCGAGACTTTATCGCTTGTCGCCCCGTACGCGGTATAAACACCCACGTTGCCCCGTTTTTCTGCATTAACCCAAAGCATGTTAATTCCCTTAGCGCCGAGAAATGACGCGGCTTTATCGGTGTAAGGCATGAGAGCATGCGTACGTTGCAACAACGAGATGCTGGCTGAAAGTGAGTCGAGATCAAAGGCATGCGGGTGAAGGTTTAGCAACGGTGGTAAAGGACGAGAAAGTAAATGGGCATGGCGAGGATGATCGGGTGTCACTCGCAATAACGGCCAGTCAAAAAGATGCGCTGACAACACCGGCTGATGGTGGCGCTTCAATTGGTCAAACAAAGGATGATCCTGATGTGCAAACCAAGCTTCTGTATCTTGGAACAAAGGGGTAAAACGCACCTGACTGGTGGCAATTAGTTCACTGATTTCATGGCCAATAAAAACATCAATATCGCCATTTAAAAGCGATGACATTAATGCCAACCGATTACCAAACTCAATATGCACCGAACACTGATGCTCGGCTTGATACGCCACCACCGCCGATTCGACAAACAAAGGCCACCAGGCTTCTCCCGTCCCTAGCTTAACCTGTCCGGCCTCTCTGGCTTGTAGCACATGCAACTGTGCTTGTAATCGTTGGCGCGCAGCGTGTTGGGCCGTTGCGTGCTGATAATAAAGCTCGCCAGCAGCCGTCATACTGACACCACGCGGATGCCTTATTAATAATTGGCTTGATAGACGCTGTTCTAACTTTTGGATTTGCGCGGTCAATGTAGGCTGACTGATCCCTAGCTTTAACGCTGCGGCTTTGATGCTGCCACTCTCAGCCACAGCCAAAAAATAACTTGCCGCTTTTTCTACGTCCATTGCATCACCGTTCACATTTTTGCTTTAACCGTTATAGTTTAAAACACTTACTCGCATCAATCATAGCCGTTAAATAGGTTTATTTTCACTCTTTGGTATAGCCATATAGCTATAACAAAGAGAGAGTTATCTATTTTTAATCCCCGTCTTGGGCAGGTACATTCATATCCATTATCGAACGCGTGTTCAAACTGATAAAAAACAAAGAGGTAATGGGTATGCAGTACGCTTGGTGGCATGATGCCGTTGTTTATCAAATCTACCCACGTAGTTTTTACGACACCAATGATGATGGCATTGGCGATCTGAACGGAATTATCGAGAAACTCGATTACTTACATTGGCTCGGCGTCAATGTGTTATGGCTATCACCGGTGTACCAATCGCCGATGGATGACAATGGCTACGACATTTCCGATTACTGCGCGATCGCGCCTGAATTTGGCACCATGGAAGACATGACGCGCTTGATTGATAAAGCCGGCTCGCTCGGCATCAAAATCGTAATGGATTTGGTAGTCAATCACACCTCCGACGAACACCCTTGGTTCCAAGCTGCGCTTCAAGACAAAAACAGTCCCTATCGCGACTTTTACATTTGGCGTGATGCCAAACCCGATGGCAGTGCGCCGGATGATCAAGGCTCAATTTTTGGTGGCAGCGCATGGCAATGGGAGCCAAACACCGAGCAGTACTACTTTCACTTGTTCTCCAAACGTCAGCCCGATCTGAATTGGGAAAACCCCGCCGTCCATGACGCCGTGTATAAGATGATGAACTGGTGGATTGACAAAGGCATTGGGGGATTCCGCCTTGATGTAATAGATTTAATTGGTAAAGAGATCGACAAAGGCATCACTGGCAACGGCCCGCGCCTTCACCCTCTGCTGCAGGCGATGAACCAAGCAACATTTGGCGGCAAAGGCTTGCTCACCGTCGGCGAAACATGGGGCGCAACGCCGGAGATTGCCAAGCTTTATAGCGCACCGGAACGCAATGAACTCTCCATGGTGTTCCAATTTGAACACATTACCGCGACCTGGAAAGACGGCGATAAATGGCAGCCCGTGCCGCTGGATGTCGCCGCCCTTAAACAGGTACTGTTCAAATGGCAACAAGAGCTGGCCGATAGCGGTTGGAACTCGCTGTTTTGGAACAACCACGACTTGCCCCGCGCCGTATCCAAGTTTGGTCACGACGGTGAGTACCGGACACGCTCAGCAAAAATGCTCGCCACAACCTTGCACTTAATGAAAGGCACGCCCTATATCTACCAAGGGGAAGAGATTGCGATGACCAATGTCGCCTTCCCGTCTATCGACGATTATCACGACATCGAAACCCGCAATTTTTACGACTTGCGTATTGCAGAAGGCGTTGATCCCGACACCATGATGGAGGCGGTATACCAAAACAGTCGCGATAACGCCCGCACCCCGATGCAATGGGATAACGCACCGCAGGCAGGCTTTACCCAAGGAACACCATGGTTACCGGTTAATCCTAACTACACCACCATCAATGTGGCACGAGCGACTGAAAACAGTGGCTCGGTGCTCTATCACTACCGTGAGCTGATTAAGCTGCGCAAGCAATACCCAGTGATTGCACATGGCCAGTTTGCGCCTGTGGAAGAAGCCCACCCTGACGTGATCGCCTACGAGCGCTTCGACGACACCCATCGTATTCTCGTGGTCAGCAACTTTAGTGAGGAAAAGCAAACCATCACCCTCCCCGCACACTGGCACGATAAGGCCTTAACCTGCCTTAGCTACAACATGGATCCGGTCAAACGGTTAAGCACCACCTACAAACTGGCCCCTTACGAGTCGTTTGCGGTGATGATTTAACCCTTCACGGTATCGCATGGGTAACACCCACAAAAAAGCCTGGGTTAGAGACGCCTCTAACCCAGGCTGCGGAGGATAAGCAAGGTTTTATCAAGACGTACTAGACGTAAAAATCCAAGTCTTCTTGCGCTTTTAATAAATCCCGCATTTTGATCGGATCATCCCCGAAGAAGAACACCAGCCCCCAGTGGGTACCAAACGCATCTCGCTCTGGAACCGTCTCTTCAGCAGGCGCCTGAAGCTCATGGAAATCAAAATAGGGATGTTCTATACACTCTTTTGGCATCTCTAACTGACTGACGACACGCCGTTTTGGATATACGCCAAAGCAGCCAGCATAGCCTTTTGCATCAACAACTTCACGCGGGAAGAAAGCGTCAACTTCTTCTTTTGTGCTCTTAGGATCAAACACCAAAAATGAAGCCTGATAAGCATTAAAGCCATAAGCTCGCTCAATCAACTCAAACGCTTTAAATCCCGGTGGGCGGTAGGCGACCTCACCAAAGTACATAGTGCCGTCACTGGTCACAAAGTATTCTGGGTGGATCTGACCGAACTGGATATCAAAGGTTTTAATCAATAACTCAATTTGCTTAGTAATCGCGTCTCGCCAACTTTCGAGCTCTTTTGTCGCAGGCACAAACACCGAGTAGCCGAGTGTGACGTATTCAGAGATATTTAAGAACATGATCTTGCCATCGTGAACCCAGGCTTCAACGGCAAACTCCCATCCATCGAGATGGCTTTCCATAAGCAGCGGGTATTCTTCAGCCGGGATAGCATCGATTTCGTCAACGGTTCGCAGCATGCGATGTCCTAAACAGCCTGCTTTATCAAACGCTTTGACATGAATCGGATCGTCTGGATCGCCGTCAAGTTTGAGTAATGTTTGATTAACTCGCTTCATAAATCGCACGATATCTTCTTTTTCATGCGCCTCTTCAAAAATGCCGACACGAATACCGCCAAGCTGAGCTCGACGTTTCATTAGCGCTTTATCACGGAATAAAATCGATTGCCCGTACATCCGAGGATTATCAAGCAGTACAGAGTTGATGGCGCCGGACCATTCAACGGTTTCTTCAAACAGTGGCACAGCGACATCGACGCCCTCAGCCTTGAGTTTTCTAGCAAGCTCGATAGAAGTGTCATCAAGTCGAAGGAAATCCCATGACATAAACGGGATATTGTTCGCAGTACAAAAATCTCGCGCCCACTCAGGTGCAACCACGATATAGCGACGATCAAATTTCTGGGCCGCTTTAATTGCGTTGACACTCCACCCTAATAGCGCAATGTAACCTTTGTTTGGATCTTTGGGGGTTTCAGTTCCTTGGACAGAGTCCATAGAGGGATCTCGCCAGGACAAAACTTCTGGTGACATGTCTGATTTAGGCGTAATCGCCATATTTATAACTCCTTTTATTTGATACTTAGGCATCGGAAACGGACCAACGTTGATGCGATGCATCCTATTCCCATCCATCGTCTTTTAAAGACACCATTCCAAGTAGATGTTCGTTAAGGCCTTTGACCTATATAAAACTCATCGCCCCTGCGCGCCACGACGAAGCCAGTCATGTACAAACGCAAGCTTTCGATGGGCAGTCTCAGACAATACATAGGGATAAACGTCAGACAAGCCCATGGATCGATTAATATGATTTACTCGCATCACAATGGCAGAGGCCACATGAACCAGCAGCTCCGTGTCAGGCTCGGCATAGGGATCCCAGCCGTGGCTAGGCATCTCCGGCGACACAAGCCCCGAGGCCACAAAGCTATCAGTGATATCAGTAAGATGTAATAGGCTTGCTGCCGTTTCCGCCCAATCTTCATGGGGGTGAGCCGATGCATAAGAAGTGATGTACGCCTGCTCCCACCCTACCGGTGGCCCTTGATGATAATGATTTTCCAGCGACGTGGTGTAATCGATACGTTCGTCCCCGAACATCTCACGAAATGCATTAAGAAAATCTTCTCGAAGGCTTAAGCGCCACCAAAGCATATGCGCAATTTCATGGCGCATATGGCCTATCAGCGTTCGATACGGTTCATCCAAGGCTTCCCTGCGGGAGATACGCACCACAGGATCGGCCTCAGAAACGCTCATTGTTACCACGCCATCCCCATGCCCCATTGCCGCCAACGTATTACCATCAGCGAGCATATGAAAGGTAGGCCGTGTACCAGGATCTTCTGGTCGGAACCAATGCCACCGCCCTAAGTTATCGATGACCCAGCGTTTAGCCGCTTCCGTTTCTGCCCAGTAATCAATGGCGTTAGGTATGTCAGGATCTGGTGCGAGTGCTGTCATTGCGCAAGCTCGGCAGAAAGCACCTTCTTCAGGCGCTATCCAATTACACCCTATAATGACACGGTTGGCACAAAATGGTGGCATAGGCAGAAAAGCACGCGCCTGAGGGTCATAAGCTACCGGTGTTCCTTCTGCAGTGGCCAAGTTGTGAAACCATAACGTGCCGGGACCTACCGGATTCGTGAAACTCATCATATTCGGCAAAACTCCAGAAAAGGCAAACGATGCCGCGGAAAAGTCCTTTCCGAGCCACTTATCGTAGGCTTTGGCTGTGATCACAACCAGCGATATTTGCCTAAAACTGCGACTGGGTCACAACAAACGGCTTTCGATTTGCTTAACAATCCAGCGCCATGCGTGGAACACCTTGTGGAGTAGCCTAAATGTGATCTAAGCGCGCTTTCGCTTCCCCCTGCTTTCTCGCTCTTGTAGACTACGCGGGCGTTGACTATCTACTGATAAGAAAATTGATTTATGCCTGCGATTACACCGGCCTTTAAAGTGATAGACGGTTTCTCTCTCTGTGCCAATGACACGGAGCGCCTTGATGTATTCTTTACCTACCTTCGTGAAGGAGAGCCAAAGCTGGCAGAATTGCGTCTTGAGCAGCTTGTCTTAGCGTTAGCCAACTCCCCCTCTCAAGCCGCGCTCTTTGCCAACAGCGTGTGCAATGAAGCCAAAAAAATAAAGCTGTCACCGGCGTTTGTGCAGTTGGGGATTTTCTCTAAAAACGGTCTTGTTACCGACATTTTTCGTCGTCTTTATAACAAAGTCAATCCGCCGCCTAAGCGCTGTAACGATATTAACGACCTATTAAGTTACTTTGTGGGAGGGGAAGATAAAGCGTGGGTCAAAGCCATCTCTCATAAGTGCTGGTTTAAGCTATACCGCCTCTTAGTAAAAAGTGCCGCTCCCGAAACAATCCGCTCAACAGGTGCGTACATTAAAAGCGAGCTGTGTTATTCATTAGAAATGCTCTCTATCTGGATTGCCGCGGAGGAATTGGATCCAGAGCTGTTGCGCATTGATCGGCGTCTCAGCGAGGTTGATTCACCGTTCATTGCATTGCAGCGTGAAACCCACCAACTTGTGAACGCGATTAAAAACGACACGTTGGATCCCAAAGACAGGGCACATTTTTGGGTGATAATTGAGCAATGCCAGCAGCAGGTTAAGCGGATCCGAGCTCGTGGTATTAACCAAATGGGCTTCTCTGCGCACGCCTCACGTATGCTTGAGCGCTTGGATCAAACGTTAAACAGAATGGTGCTACTGATCCAAATCCTAGACTTTCGGCATCCACACCAAAAAGCACGCTGCGTATTAAACCTCTGGCGGCAATTGCTTATTTCAGTGACTGAACGCAACAGTGTACGCGCGATTTATCGCAAAAGTACCCGCACATTCGCACAAAGCGTGACACAAAATAAGAGCAACCACGGCGAGCATTATATCGCCAAAACCAAAAACGATTACTTTAAAATTCTGCGCGGCGCCTGCGGCGCAGGGGTGATTATTGCCCTGTTAGCATGGGTAAAAATGTATATCGAGACCCTGCAATTATCACCACTCAATAATGCATTACTGGTCAGTTTAAACTACGGCGTCGGCTTTATGCTGGTGCACATTTTACACTTTACCATTGCCACCAAGCAGCCGGCGATGACCGCGGCAAACTTTGCTGCACATGTGGAAAAGAACAAACAAGGGCGCACGCGTAGTAAAAAGCTGGCACGGTTACTGATCAATGTGAATCGTTCTCAGTGGTTTGCAGTCTGGGGCAATATCACCGCGGCAATTATCGTAAGTGTGTTGGTTAGTCTGCTTTTTAGCCATTTATATGGCAACCCTTTACTAAACAGCGAACAAGTGGCCTATCAAACCGCTGCGATTCATCCGATCCATGGTTTAGCCTGGCTTTACGCCGCTATCGCTGGAGTCTGGCTATTTTTGTCGGGTATTATTACCGGCATACTCGATAATCGGGCAGACTACATTGAGTTGAAAGATCGGTTAATCGGCCATCCGTTATTCCGCGCAATCTCGCTTCAACGACGAGAGCGGATAGCGCTGTATATTCATCAAAACTATGGCGCATTGGGGGGTAACTTCATTTTTGGTGTGCTTTTAGGTATGACCAGTTACTTAGGCTATCTTATTGACGTTCCGCTTGATATTCGCCATGTTGCTTTCTCTTCTGCCCATGCGGCCTATGCGCATATTAGCGATTACCAGTCGTGGTTGTCTGTTTTATCCAGCCTGTTTTTTGTATTGATGATTGGCTTTATCAATCTGTGGGTCAGCTTTGGCCTCGCATTATTCGTCGCGCTGCGCTCGCGTAACTGCGAGCTAGACATCGCATCGGTCCGATCCGCCGTTATCACCCAAATAAAACAACGCCCAACCTCTCTGTTTTGGCCAAATGATCACCAGCCCCTGACTAAATCACAATCGTCTAGTCAGCGTCGTACGCCATAGATAACAGGCATGACATCGACGAGGGTCACGCTCAAGTGACCCTCGCTTATCTCGTCGACCATGCTATACGTTAATTTTGAGGCCAGTCTCTCATAACTAAATAGTCATTTATTCTGTAAATAATTCTGGTCATTGATAAATCAATAACCATAACCTCTTTTAGATAAACGGTTCACAGCAAGGTTGATCACGCTATTGCATTTAAAACGGTCCGACCATGTCAGTGTTTGTTTACACAACTAATTGTAACAAGCTTGTAAAGAGAGCTGTTGATAGGTCACGTTAGAGAAGTGGACTAAAACGTTCGCCTTCCTATTGTGCGGTTGGGAAGAAAGGAATCTTTCAACAACAATTAGGGCAATAACATGAAATTATCTAAATTAGCATGGCTTATCGCTTCTGGCATGGCCATTAGCACTCCCGCTGTGAGTGCCGATCTCATTAACGTTACTGACGAAACAATACTCAACCAAGTTTTGAATCAACCGACTGGCGTTTATGCACCGTCAGGATCGCAAACGAATCCTTTAGGATTTAAAGAGGTCAAGCGTGTCACCTTGCCAAATGGCAAAATCAAAGTCCGCTACCAACAAACCTTTCAAGGTGTGCCGGTTATTGACACGGCTGTTGTTGCGACAGAAAAGCAGGGCCAACGGAGCGACGTTTACGGCACCATGGCCCAAGGCGTAGCGAATGACATTGTTAATGTGTCACCCGCGCTCAACAGCCAGTCTGCGTTAGAAGCGGCCAAAGCCGATTTTACGCAAAGCCAGAAGACACTTACTTCCGCACCTTTCGAAAACGAAAACACCCGCTTGGTGGTGAGGCTCGATGATCAACAAAATGCACAACTCGTCTACCTCGTTGATTTCTTTGTAGCTGGTAATGATCCAACCCGACCATTTTATATAATTGACGCTAATACAGGCGAGATCTTAAAACAATGGGACGGCATCAACCATGCCTCGGCAGTCGGCACCGGGCCGGGCGGCAATGAAAAGACTGGTCAGTATACTTATGGCACCGACTATGATGGCCTGCCTATCGATAAAGTCGGCAGTACTTGTACACTTGAAAACGACAAAGTCAAAACGGTCGATTTAGACAATGGTACCTCCGGTAGCACTGCCTTTTCCTACCCTTGCACGGACACCGGTAATTACAACGATAAAAAATATGTTAATGGTGCCTATTCGCCGCTCAATGACGCGCACTACTTTGGAAATGTTGTCTTTGACATGTACAAGGACTGGATGAATACCGCGCCACTTAGCTTCCAACTCACCATGCGAGTGCACTATGGCAACAATTACGAAAATGCATTCTGGAATGGTCGTTCAATGACGTTTGGCGATGGCCAAAACACTTTTTACCCCTTGGTCGATATCAACGTCAGTGCTCACGAGGTTAGTCACGGCTTTACGGAGCAAAACTCGGGGCTAATTTACGCTGACATGTCAGGCGGGATAAATGAAGCTTTCTCTGATATCGCTGGCGAAGCCGCTGAATTTTATATGCATGGTGATGTCGATTGGCTGGTTGGTGCCGATATCTTTAAAGGCTCCGGTGGGCTCCGTTACTTTGAGCAGCCTTCTCGCGATGGCAACTCGATTGATGACGCCGGCCAATATCGTGATGGCATGAATGTTCACCACTCAAGCGGTGTATACAACCGTGCCTTTTATCTACTAGCCAACAAAACGAATTGGGATGTTCGTAAAGGCTTCGAAATATTTACTACGGCTAACCAACTATATTGGACCGCAAATAGTACATTTGATCAGGGTGCATGTGGCGTAGCAAAAGCCGCCAAAGACCTGGCTTATAACGAGCAAGATGTCATTGACGCCTTTAACGCGGTAGGTGTTAGCGCAAGTTGTGACGATAACACTAACAATGTACTTCTACCAAACCAGCCTATTACAGGCTTAGCCGGTGGCAGTGGAAGCGAGACTTTTTTTACATTTACCGTGGATAGTAGCCGCAGTGTCAACGTCAGCATGAGTGGTGGATCTGGTGATGCAGACCTTTATGTCAAGGAAGGAAGCAAACCGACCACCAGCAATTGGGATTGCCGCCCCTACAACAACGGCAATAATGAAAACTGCACACTAAATGCGCAGCAAAACGTGGCATACCACGTCATGCTACGTGGCTATCAAAACTATTCAAACGTCAGTTTAGTCCGCGATTAACCGCTATCATGCCGCTGTAATCACAGCGGCATTTTTGTCTAGTCGACATAGGGTATTTACTGAAAAGATAGACAATTTAAGGTCTATCCTTTTTCTCTTTGATGATTTAGCTATCAATGTAAACGCTGAGCGTGCATATAAATTTATAGCTTTCATCACGTTATAGACATTAATCACACGATTATCACAGGTAAAAAAAGATCACGACGCTCATATTTTTTATCTCGTCTACGCTTATAAGAAGATAAAAAAATTGGAGGCACCATGCTCAAACACCTGTTCACACTCGCTTTCTCAGCATTACTACTGATCACGACACCCGCTCGTGCCGATGTGCTGACTATGCCATCTCTTGAATGGCCCCCTTATTCTGGTAAAAACTTACCGGATCAAGGCGCCTCTGTCGCTGTTGTGCGCGCAGCGGTTCAGGCCATGGGTCATGAGCTAAATGTCGAGTTTTATCCTTGGTCGCGCACCGTGTACCTGGTAAAAAACGATGCCAAATATGCAGGGTACTTCCCAGAGTATCACTATGGGACAGATGATCTCATTTTCTCTGATCCTATAGGAACCGGGCCACTGGGTTTTGTTGAAAACGTTAACCGCCCTATCGAATGGTCAACGCTTGATGATCTTGCACCTCACACGATTGGTGTCGTCCGTGGTTACGTCAACACACCGGAATTAGATGCCCGTATTGCGAATGGCTCATTAAAATCCTCCGACGTCACCAGCGATACCCAAAACCTAAAAAAAGTGGGCCGAGAGCGTATCCCTCTCGCGGTGGTTGATGCCAACGTTCTGGATTACCTCAAAGAGAATGATCCTGCCCTTAGTGCAGTAAAAGCCAATCTACAAATGAACAAAAAGCTTCTCGTCGACAAACAACTCCATATCGCATTTGCTAACAATGAGGCGGGAAAAAAGTGGCGCGATATCGTTAATCAAGGGCTCAAGAAAATCGATATCGAACAGATAATGAAAGAACGTTTGGGCGAATAATCTCCCTTACCAATAAAAGCGATCGAAATGGATCGTGCGGCAAAGACAAATGGAAGAGTAGCGCTATGTTTAAGAGTCTTAAAGCAATATTTGTCACTCAAGTGGTTATTGCTGTTTCTATCGTGTTAGGCATATCAAGTTATATTGATTACCAGAGCACGAAAAAGGAACTGAGTAGCGCGCTTGAAACCACCGTGGCTAACGCCACCAACCGAATGAACCTCAGTCTCCCAAAAGCGATTTGGGATTTTGATTTGGAAGCGGCGAAGTTATCCATTTCTGCCGAGCTCAAAGCGCCAGATATAAAAGCGGTAAGAGTGCTTGATAAACAAGGCGAAGCCATTGTGTTTTTGCGTCTTGGCCAAGACAATGGCAAAGACGGTGAAAGGCAGGCAAAAACGATTGGTGATGGTGAAAAATCGATGTACGAGTCGATGATGCTGAAAGAGAACGAGCTGTCATTTACAGAATATGGAGAAACCAATCTGGTCGGTACATTGCAAGTTTTCTACAACACTGAGCGATTAGAAGCCGCACTAGCAGACACACTGAAACGAAGCGTTATCGAACTCGTCGTGCTTGATCTTGTCATTATTGTGTTCCTAATTCTGGCACTCACTGCAACGGTGGTGAAACCACTCAATGATCTCACTGCTAGAGTTCGTGAATTGGCCAGTGGCGATGGTGATCTTTCTAAAGTTATCCCCGCGCCAAAGTATAAAGAATTTGCTCAGATAACCGAACATATTAATCATTTCACCGCCTCTCTTCGTGAGATCGTCAATGAAGTGACACAGGCATCGATTAATCTCGCCAGCGTCTCAGCAGAAAGTGGACAAATGGCACGAACCAACGCCGAGCGTTTAGAACAGCAAAAACAGAGCCTGTCTACCGTCGCTGCGGCCGCAACACAAATGAATCAGTCGATCGCAACGGTTGCGGATACAGCGAATGATGCAGCGACACATGCTGCCAATGCAACCGACCTTGTCAATCAAGTCTACGGCACTATTGAAAGTTCAGCGTCTGAAATTATTAACATGCGCACTGAGATGGAAAATGTGAATACTGAAATGCACAAGCTGTTAGAAGAGGGTGAGAAAATTTCAGATGTCGTCAACGTGATCAACGATATTTCAGAACAAACAAACTTATTAGCATTGAATGCCGCGATTGAGGCGGCACGAGCGGGCGAACAAGGGCGAGGGTTTGCGGTTGTCGCCGATGAAGTGCGTAGCTTATCAGTGAAAACCAGCGAATCGACTGAGAAAATCCAATCCAACATTAAGTCACTGAGTGACGCAACGGAATCGGTTGAAAAAGAAATCAATCGTATTAGTAGCATTCTAGAAAGCACCGCAGGGCGCGTATCAGAATCACAAGAATCCGTTAGCCAAGTGCGCGAAACCATTACGGATATTTCTGAGCGTAGCGGCCAGATTTCGCAAGCAACCGATGAGCAGCGTCAGGCCATCGATGAAGTCAGCCAAGCGATTAACGAGGCCTCAGAAGCGACTAATCAGGTTACAGAAGGGGCGCAAGATAATGCCACGCGCACTGATAAAGTGCTGACGCTCAGTGAGGATATCAAAGGGCAAATGGAGAAGTTTAAAACCTAGCGATTTCATCAACTGCGGCAAAAAGAGAAAAGAAAGAGGTGGGATTGCACCTCTTTTATTACGATTTACGTGCGTTAAGTTCGCACCTTTAGTTCAAATAACCATCAAGTATTGCTTTTAATTGACCGGACTGGCGCATGGATTCAAAGTTTTGGTCGAGCAATGCTTTTATCTCATTAGCCTCTGGGTGTTCACGCGAAATCATCATATGGAACTTATCACCCATATTGCCGGGAATCGGCTCGACTTGCATCCCGCCAGCGAGGTAATCAATGCCTTGTGCTGCTTTGAACCCTGCGAGTATCTCGTAGCGTGCTAAAAATACATCACAGCGCCCTGCTTGCGTCTGTTTTACCAGTTGCTTAAAGTCTTTTGCTGACTTCCTCACCTGGCTATCATCGACACTGAACCCTGTGTAGTTATAGCCCAAAAGGCCACACATCCGCAGCTGGTTAATATCATCCGCTGTCTCGATGTTCAGGCCATTCGGATGTTGTTGAGTTGAGTAAATATAGCTAGGCTGCAGAGTGTAATAATAGTCAGTTAAAAGAAAGTCACGATCGCGTTCTTCGCTGTAAGATGCGCTGAGCGCAATATCGTAATTGCCTGATTTTGTCTCAAAAACGCACCGCTTCCACGGCGGTAAATCTACCGATACATCTACTCCGCTGTTTTGAAAGATGGCATTGAGGACATCAATGTCATAGCCTTCGATATTCTCGCCTTTTTTATAGTGAAAAGGTGGCCAATTCGCCCCATCACCACACACTTTAAGCGATGAGGTATCGAGTGCCATCGCTGGTCCTGATAATAAGCTGCCGGCTAAGGCCGTGGCAGAGAGTAACGCAATCTTCATAGTCAACTCCTTGAGGGATAACTCACCTCTAAGTATCGTCGACATTGTTAAAAATGCGAACGCGATCAGTCAGTCTTCTGCGATTTAGGATGCAGTAATACAGTTTCGCCAGCCTTTAGCCCTTTTCGCACTCGGCCCTCTTCGGTCAGTACCACCAAGCGTCTTATAATTTGGTTGTCTTCAACCACGTTCACATAGTCAAGTTGACCAATTTGGTAACGCGCGTTAGCAGGAACCGATAAAATAGAGTCTGCCTTTTGTGACACTGTCACTTTAACAAACATGCCAGGTAGTCGTGCCTGATCTTCACCGTCTGTAACAGGCAAAGTCAAAGCAACGCGATAGCTACGTGACGTCGCATCGGCGGCCGGCGTGATCGTGCGTATCGTTCCGGTCAGTGTTTTTTCATAAGTTGGCAAGCGTAGATGAAGCGTGTCTCCAATAGTCACAAAAGGCAGTGAAGACTCGGCGATGTTCACTTGTGCCTCCATACTGTCTGGGTTGTACAACGTCAGCATCGCTGCACCCGGCGTCGCCGTATCCCCTTGATTGATAATTTTTTCGGTGATCAGTCCAGTAAATGGCGCGCGCACTAGACTAAATCCGAACTGGGTTTCGGCCTCATCCACTGCCGCGATCGCCCGGCGGTATTCAGAGCGCGCGGTATTTAAGCGGTTCTCGGCATCATCGAATTGTGATTGCGGCACGAGCTTTTTCGCTAATAAGGTTTCCATCCGGCGATAATCGCTGCGCGCAGTATTCAGTTGTGACTGTGCTGAGGCCAGTGCTTGTTGCACTTGGCGCACTTTAGCACTGAGATCGGCGTTGTCTAAGCGGATCAGTATATCGCCTTGCTCCACGCGATCGCCAACATCGACCAGGACATCGGCAACCGTTGCCGTCATTCGCGCCGCCAATGTTGCGTTTTGCCGCGCCACCAGCTGCCCTGAAAAAGTTCGGGTTTGCGGCTGCTCAATCGCGGTAAGCGTCAAGGTGTTATGATCGTCCGCTCCTTGCGAAGAGCTGGCCTTTGAGGTCACCTTTTCTGTAAAGACCCCAGCCATACCAAGAAATAGCACTAACAATCCAGTGCCCAGCACGACGGCCTGTAATCCTTTTTTCTTATTCATGCCTCGTCTCCTTCTGCCGGTAAGCCATGGGTAGGATGATTTTGATACGCTAAGTTGTACACCACAGGCACAACCAGCAAGGTAAAGACGGTTGATGCCGCAATCCCGAAAATAATGGCCCATGCGAGACCATTAAAAATGGGGTCAAGGGTAATAATCACATTCCCTAATAAGGTGGTACCGGCGGTCAGCAAAATCGGCCGCATACGTACCGCTCCCGCTTGTATTAAGGCTTCACTAAGTTCCATACCGCGCGCCAATGATTGCTGAATAAATTCAATCAATACCAGGGAGTTACGCACCACGATGCCGGCCAATGCAATCATGCCTATCATCGCGGTAGCGGTGAAAAGTGCTGGGTTTGGATAGCCGTTAATGTCGCCACTTAAGCCATTAAGCAACCAAAAACCGGGCATGATGCCGATTACCGTGAGGGGAATTGCCAGCATAATCATCCCAGACACCGCCGGTAAGCCGGTTTGGATTAGCATCACGATAAAGACGCCTAACAAAGCGGCGCCGTAAGCTATACCAAGGTCACGGAATACATCAATGGTGATCTTCCACTCTCCCTCGCCGCTCCAAACAACATTAATATCGTCACGCACCTGCCAACCATCACCAGCACCATTGTCGAGGTAACTACGCGCTGCAAGCGGCCGTGGTGTATCCGTTTTTGGCTGATTAAAGTCAGCGATCACATCAGCGACCACCTCCCCAGGTACACGTCCAATTGGCTCGGCATAGACATACACCACAGGCTGAAGATTTTTATGATAAATCGGTTGGTCCACCGGTTGTCGCTCAAAATGCCCCAACTCGCTTAATGCCACCAGCGGTTGCGGTGCATCGACCAAAGCGCCTTGCACCGATTGTTTTGCGACACCGGCACGGCCTCGTATATGAAGCGCTAATAAGGTATCCAGTTTATCGCGTGCATCCGGGGCTAAACGCAGCGTGACCGGTAAGGGATCGATTTCATCAGCATCCGCCAGGTGAGCCAACGTGACGCCTTGATTGGCCGCGCGCAATGCTTGGTTAATATCAGTGATAGCAACGCCAGACAATGCCGCTTTTTCTTGATCGACCACAAACTGCCAGCGCGATAGCGGTCCTTGAATACTGGTACTGACTTCCGAGACTAACGCTTCTCGTTCCAATCGCGCCGCAACCTGTTGGGCTTGCGCTTGAATATCTGCATAAGGCGTACTCGGTGCACCATAGACTTCTGCGACAAGGGTCGCCAGTACAGGTGGGCCGGGTGGCATTTCCACCAGTTGTATGTCGGCATTATGTTTGGCTGCGATCGATTCCAGATCATCACGCAAGCGGGTCACTAAACCATGTGATTGTAATTCTCGCCGCTGCTTATCCACCAAGACGACGCGCAATTCGCCCTGATAGGGGGCATTTCGCGCAAAATAATGACGCACCATGCCATTAAAATCCATCGGTGATGCAAGCCCCGCAAACCCCGACACAGAGACAACTTCCGCTTGCTGCTGAAGATAAGTGTTCATCTCACGTAATGCATTCGAGGTCTCGACATAACTGGCGGTTTCTGGCAAATCCAACACCACCTGAAATTCGTTTTTGTTGTCATAGGGTAAGAGTTTAAGCGGCACGAGACGTAGCGCCGGTAACATCGCCGCTACCACAAACAGCCCCCCTACTACCATAAGAAACCTTTTCGCACGGCGATTATTTTCTAACAGGGGAAGTAATAGTCGACGATAGCCCCGATAAAGTGGTGTCGTTTCCATACGATAGTCATCACCCTTATTCGAGGCACGAACAATTTTTTTCGCCAGCCAAGGCGTGACTAAAAACGCCACCAAGGTACTGATCACCACACTCACAGGCACATTAAATGCCAGTGGCGCCATGTAAGGTCCCATCATCCCGGTGATAAAAAACATCGGAGTAAACACAATAACAATCGCCACCGTCGACATGATCAGTGCCCGTTTGATTTCCAGCATCGCCAGCACAATGGTGCGACCCCGCGGCTTATTATCATGGGTCAGGTGGCGCTCAATATTATCGATACTGGCTATTGGGTCGTCGACAATCAGGCCCAACGCCAAAATCAGAGCAAACAAGGTGACACGATTGATGGAATACCCAAAAGCGAGATCAAGCCCCAGCGCCGCGCCATAGCTAATCGGAATCGCGATGGCCACGACCAAGGCACTGCGCCAGTTTAAAAACAGCCCCACAAACACCACCACGGTCAGCACGGCAATGCCTAAGCTCGAGACTAAATTATTGACTTTAGCATCAGCGGTTTGACCATAGTTGCGAATAATCTCAACCTCTACGCCCTCCGGGAACTGGGTGTTCGCTAAACGATCGAGGGTGCGCGTTACATCGTCGGCAACCGTCACCGCGTTCGAGCCTTTTTGCTTGGCGACCGAGATAAATACAGCGGGATGCGGTTTGGTCTGTTGTTGCGATTGAATCCAAGTATCGGTGCTGGCCTCAGTGGGGCCATCACTTAACGTGGCGACATCTTGCAAGTACACAGGCTTGCCATTCACAACCGCGACAACCAACTGGCGAATATCGTCACGGCTTTGATACCACTGCCCGGTTTCAAGGACATACCGCTGGCCTTGATGCTGAATATCACCGGCGTTACGTTTTTGATGACTCAGTGAAAATGCACGGGTTAAATCGGCCACACTGATTTGATAACTTGCCATTGCCGCCGGATCGAAAGCCACTAACACCTGGCGTGGCATACCCCCGACAACGTTAACCACATTGGTTTGGGGAAGGGCTTTTAAATCCAAGGTGGCTTGCTCAGCAATACGACGCAGCGCGTAATGATCGACAGTATCTGGTTTATCGCTACGCAGCGCCGCCATCACAATAGGGACATCATCAATTTCAACCGGCTTAATCGCCCACTCGCTCACCGCGGCAGGGATCTCATCTTGGTTGGCGTACAGCTTGTTATATAGCTTGACCAGCGCTGATTCGCGATCTTCTCCGACATAAAAACGCACGGTCACACGCG
The DNA here is from genome assembly GCF_001996245.1 of Salinivibrio sp. MA607. Lineage (NCBI taxonomy): Bacteria > Pseudomonadati > Pseudomonadota > Gammaproteobacteria > Vibrionales > Vibrionaceae > Salinivibrio > Salinivibrio sp. MA607. The sequence goes on from NZ_MUFJ01000022.1 coordinate 29,593, forward strand.
CCGATCCGGTTTGTGTCGTGGAATAAACATACTCCACCCCGTCTATTTGACTGACTTTTTTCTCCAGCGGCTGCGTCACCTGCTTTGTCACTTGTTGCGCGCTTAAGCCCGGTGCTTGTATCAGCACATCTGCCATCGGCACCACAATTTGCGGATCTTCCTCTTTGGGTGTAAGCCACAGCGCGGCAGCCCCAACCAAAAATGCCAACGCAATTAAAATAGGCGGAAAAAAACTGTTCATCACACGGGTAATAAACGGGCCTTGAGGTTGATCATCTCGCATAACAGTTCCTTGTTGCTGTCGTCCGTGCGCATCCTTTACGGAATGGATATAACGTCTACATGCCTAGATATAACTTAGTTAACCATCGCCGTCTGATATGTTGGTAGCATCACAACAACGAGTAATAAATCAAGATTACGGGCAATAGATGCGTTGTAACGTGGCGATAATATCCGCGACGTTGGGATCTCGTAAGCGATAAAATACCTGCTGTGATGATTTACGTACGCTCACCAGTTGATGACGTTTGAGCACGCTTAAGTGTTGAGAAAAAGCCGACTGACTGAGGCTCGAACCTTGTTGCAACTGTCCCACATGGGTCTCTCCAGCCAGTAGCTGACATAACACCACCAGGCGCTCAGGATGCGCCATTACCTTCAACAAGGTCGCCGCTTTCGATGCTTGTTGTCGCATTGCGCCAATGTCCATATCAGGCACATCATCTTTTTCATATAACCCTGTCTGAACCACCATGTTAGGCTCCTGTTGTAAGGACTTCCTTAAGCTTAGCCCCTCTTATTATTTAGTCAACTCTAATTTAGACAGATTATAATTAGACTTTTCTAAACATAGCGACTACAGTGAAAGTAACGCTGGATTCAATCCATATAACAGGACACGCACCCAAAGCAACCAACGTCAGTCGAGCGGTAGCTACGGTGCAATATCAATGCAAAGGAGTCTTACAATGACAATTGAAAATGCAGTTCGCGTGATCGCTGGCAGCATAGTGCTGCTTTCTGTGGTACTTACCCTCACCGTGCACAGCCAATTTGTTTGGCTTACTGTATTCGTGGGCGTAAACCTCATTCAAAGCGCGTTTACAGGGATTTGTCCGGCAGCCTTTTTCCTGAAAAAACTTGGATTACGTCACGCTTAACGGAGTCAAAATGACCAAGATAGTAATTATTGGAGGCGTCGCCGGTGGCGCTTCTGCTGCAGCTCGTGCACGCCGTCTGACCGAGGACGCTGAGATCATTATGTTCGAACGCGGCCCCTACGTTTCGTTCGCTAACTGTGGTTTGCCTTACCATATCGGTGGCGATATCACGGATCGCAGTAAGCTCTTGCTACAAACGCCAGATAGTTTTCGTGCGCGCTTTAATGTCGATGTGCGTATTAATAGCGCCGTCAGTAACATTGACCGCGAAAACAAAACCGTTACGGTCACTCGGGCCGATGGCAGCACCTATCAAGAGAGCTACGACAAATTACTATTAAGCCCTGGCGCGGCGCCAATTATGCCGCCGATTCCTGGCTTAGATAACCCACTCACACATTCTTTGCGCAACATCCCGGACATGGATGCAATTTTGCACACCATCGAGATGAACAACCCCAGTCACGCAACCGTCGTCGGCGGAGGCTTTATTGGTCTTGAGATGATGGAAGCACTCCATCAGCGTGGCATTGAAACCACCCTTTTAGAAATGGCCGATCAGGTGATGACGCCGGTTGACCGCGAAATGGCAGGCTTTGCCCATCAGAGCATTCGTGATCATGGCATTGATTTACGCCTGGGGACGGCCTTGGCGTCGGCCGAATACATTCCAACCACGCATGTGGCCAGTGATGACGCCGGTGAACCCAGTGAACCGCAACACTTAGAAGGTTCACTGAGCCTCACGCTAAATAATGGTGACACGCTACACACTGAATTGTTGATCATGGCTGTCGGCGTAAAACCTGAAGTCACCCTAGCACAACAGGCCGGCCTGGCGATTGGTGAAAAAGGCGGGATCGTGGTCAACAGCACCATGCAGACCCAAGACCCAGATATTTATGCGGTCGGGGATGCCGTCGAAGAAATCGACTTTGTCACTCACAAGCCGACGCTGGTACCACTGGCTGGACCGGCTAACCGTCAAGGGCGCATGGCCGCTGACAACATGCTAGGAAGCACTGAGCATTATCTTGGCACCCAAGGCACCGCCATTTGTAAGATTTTCGATCTGGCCGTTGCCTCTGTGGGCCAAAATGAGAAGCAACTTAAACAGGCCAACATTGATTACCAAAAAGTCTATGTTCACGCGGCAAGTCATGCAGGTTACTACCCGGGCGCAGAAATTGTCTCGTTTAAAATGTTATTTGCACCCGACACGGGCGCTATTTTAGGCGCACAAGCGGTAGGCAAAGATGGCATTGATAAACGCATTGATGTCATGGCGGTTGCACAGCGTGCCGGGATGACGGTTGAGCAACTGCAACATTTGGAGCTGACCTATGCCCCACCGTATGGCAGTGCTAAAGATGTGATCAACCAAGCCGCGTTTGTAGCAACTAACCTGATCAAAGGTGACGCAAAAGCGGTTCATTATCACGATTTAGCGACCCTAGGTGATGACCAAGTGCTTCTGGATGTGCGCAATGCCCCTGAACGCGAAAACGGTGAGTATATCGAAGGCGATATCCATATTCCGGTTGACGAACTGCGCGGGCGCATTCATGAGCTTCCCAAAGACAAAGAAATTTTGATTTACTGCCAAGTCGGCTTGCGCGGCAACGTCGCCTATCGCCAGTTAGTCAATCATGGCTTTAAAGCCCGTAATTTACTGGGCGGCTATCGCACTTACAAGTTTGCCACAGCTTAAACACGAATCATTGCCAGTCAAAGGCGCGAGCCAATGCTCGCGCTTTTTGTTTATTGGAAAACCCGCCCAACCTGGCTTATACCTATTAAGTTATCATCATAATTTGTCAGTTTTGTTGATAATCAAGGTACCGACTTAGGGCTCACTCCTTTTGTCCCACAGCTTTAAGGCCATTAACAGAGAGGATCAATATGCTAGGTCGTTCTAACTCTCACCTACAAGCGCTTGAGCAAGCAATTATCGCGGTTGTCACCATTGATCACCACAATAACATCACTTTCTTTAATCAGGCAGCAGAGGACATTTGGGGATATTCAGCAAGCGAGGTGAAAGGAAAGAACGTAGCAATGCTGATCCCCACCGAATTACAAGCCAACCACGACAGCTACGTTAACCGGCACAGATCTGGGGGAGAAGATCGCATCGTCGGGCGTTCTCGTGAAGTGCAGCTCAGGCGAAAAGACGGCTCATTGACTTGGGTGCAACTGTCTTTATCCAAGATACGCGTCTCTGGCAAAATTCATTACACGGCATTTGTTCGTGATGTTACCGCTGAACGAGATGCGCGAGAGATGATGACCCAAACCCTCGAACAAGCGCTTGATGCTGTGGTGTGTATTGATGAAAATAATTGTATTACCTTTTATAACAAAGCGGCCGAGCAGCTGTGGGGATACAGCAAAGAAGATGTTCATGGCAAGAACGTTAAAATGTTGGTGCCTCATGCAATCCAAGCCAACCATGATGACTATGTAAATCGCAACCGAAAGACCGGCGAAGATAGAATTGTTGGCACCAGTAGAGAAGTCGAGATCGAACATAAGGATGGTCATCGACTCTGGGGCCAGCTCTCACTATCGAAGGTACATCTTGGTAATCGAACACTTTATACTGCCTTTGTAAAAGATGTCACTGAGACTGTGCAACGCCGGGTAGAAATGCAGTTATTGTCCATGGTGGCAAACGAAACCGATAACGCAGTTGTCGTGACTAACCCTCAAGGGAAAGTGGTTTATGTAAACCGTGGTTTTGAGCGGATGTCAGGGTATAGCTTAGATGAGATGAGAGGGAAAAAGCCTGGTCATATTCTTCAAGGAGCAGATACTAGTCCTGAAACCGTGCAAAACATTCGTGATCATCTTGCCCGTCATGAGCCCTTCTATGATGAGATTCTTAACTACAGCAAAAATGGTGAGCCTTACTGGATTTCACTCTCCATTAATCCTATTAGGGATGATAACCACCATATTACGCACTATATCTCTGTGCAGGCCAATATTACTCAGGTAAAACAAACCTACTTAGATTTCACCCGCAAATTAGATGCTATCAGCGGCGCATTAGTTATTATGGAAATTTGCCCCGACGGTAAACTTGATTCCATAAACTCTCTATTTGAAGACGCCTTGAAAAATATCGGTACGCGATGCGAAGACGCCTCCTATGACATCTACCATAAAATCACACACGAATTAAAAGAAAGTATCGATAAACAAGGCCATGCCTCTACCCTCATTGAGTTTAATGGAAAAGGGGAGCAACTCGCAATTGATGCGAGGATTTGTGTACTCAAAGATTTTTCCGGCAATATACTCAATTATGTCATGTTTGGTATTGATATCAGTGCTCGACGTAAAACCGTGGCAAAAACGCAAACATCAATGCAGTCCGTTTCTCAGTCAAGCCAGGAAGTGATGAAAATTATTGATACTATCAACAACATTTCCGAGCGCACCAATCTTCTGGCACTGAACGCAGCGATCGAGGCCGCTCGTGCCGGTGAGCTCGGACGCGGCTTTGCGGTGGTCGCCGATGAAGTTCGCCAATTAGCTCAAGTCTCTCACCAGTCGAGCAAACAAATTAGCGAGTTGGTAGAAAGTACCGTGCAAAGCATTGATGAGCTTGCGGTTTTATTGAACGACATTGAAAGCTAAAGCGTCAATAAGCGCGAGATCAAAACACTCGCGCTTTTTTCTTTTTATACGTTGGCCAAAGTCATGACCATTAAACCGACTGGACTACAGCCAACTGCTCTAAAGGCGCTGGATGTCCAAGATAAAAACCCTGCGCGTATTCACAATCGAGCTGTTTTAGTAACGCTAGTTGCGCACGCGTTTCTATGCCTTCAGCTACAACATGAATACCCAAACCTTTAGCAATCCCGATAATGCCGGCAGTAATCGCTTTAGCACGGTGATCTTTTTCCATTGCCTGGATAAAACTACGATCAATCTTAATTTCATCCACGTTGATCCGGTTAAAAATACCCAACGAGGTATAGCCAACACCAAAATCATCGATCGAAAAGGTGACGCCATGGCGTTTAAGCGTATCAACAACCCGCGCGCACTCAATAATGTCATCTAATGCGGCAGTTTCTGTGATCTCCAGGCAAAGATAACGAGCGAATTCAGGGTTAGCCTGCAAATAGGTATCGATACGTGCTATCGCGTCCACACTGTTAAATTCAACCGCGGAGATATTGATCGATACCCGTTTAACCATATTGCCTAGCAGCTGACTTTCGTTCAGTTGTTTGGCGGCTTTTTCTAACACTAGTGCCGTTAAATCCTCGCAAAAATGCTGCTCTTCAGCTAGGGGAATGAACACACTCGGGGGTATATTGCCATATTGATCGTGCGTCCATCTTGCCAACACCTCTAGGCCGGTTAACTCTCCAGAAGACAAGCGATACTGTGGCTGAAAAACAATATCAATCTGCTTATCATCAATGGCTTGGCGAAGATCGTAGACAAGATTTTGCCGCTTTTTAGCCTCTTCTGTCAGATAGATATCATGATATGCAACGGCATTTTTATGCTTCTTCGCTTCGTTCAATGCGCGTGTCGCCGCTGTCATTAAAGCCGTGGTGTCTTCGCCATCCGAGTCAAACACCGCCACGCCTACCGAACAGGTAATGTCTCTATCGTATCGTTGCAAAAACTGGTTACACTGACGATGTAACTTGTCAATGTATGGCGTCATTTCGCAAACATCGGACAACGTCAACAAACATGCAAATCTATCGGCGTGAACTCTCGAGGTTAGGTTTTCAGGCACGGTGGGCGTATCTATTTTACGCGCCACCCCCATCAGCAGTTGATTGGTGCGATCAAAGCCCAGCTTATTGGTTACCGACGTGTAGTTATCAATGTCGAGTACAAACAACATATAGCACGACTCAGCATTAGCACGCTGCAGTAATGTATCAGCGCGACGAATGAATACGGAGGGACTATGAAGCCCGGTAACCGTATCGATGTCACTCGCTCGCTCTAAATCACGATTATTTTTCTGTGCTAACCCCCAAAGTAACACTGAGGTAATAACGACAAACAGGTGCCCCTTGAACGACTGTGCCCAAGTATACATTTCAAGATTATTGGACAGCACGTTAACCAATTTATCGGAAAACAGTATCCACAACGAAGCAAAAAAGAAGTAAGTTAATGCTAATTTTAGTGCGTAGTACGCTGTTTTCTTCATTAAAAGCCTTTTTTATCTCTTAACACTGCTCAGTTGCTCCTCTTTGACACCTACGGCTGTGATATTCGTCGAGTATAGCAGCTCTATCGCTTCACAGCTTCAAGCTATTGAATCAAATAAGTATAATTTGCCCAGTGTTGCTCAGATAACCAAAATGCAGAGAGCGTAACCTACCGACTCTATGATTGCACCTTCGGTTTTTACTGACTAAGACGGTGCGTATTGCTCATTCTAGCTTAAATTAGATTGGAGCAACGATTAACACAGGTCAACACGTCCAACAAGCAAATAAAACACCCAACCCTAAATTAGCATTGACTTATAAATGTGTTCAAGTATGCTGCCCTTCTCCTTTAGCCATAACGTTTTTTGACTCACTGAGAGGAAAATCATGACGTTTCAAATCCCATGGGATGCCTTGTTTGGTGGCATGCTGGTTGGCACTGCCTGTCTCGCACTTTTAGCACTCAATGGCCGTATTGCCGGGATCAGCGGTATTGTGTCAGGCGCGTTATCATCACACGGCCGTGAAGCTCAATGGCGAGGTCTGTTTTTGCTGGGTATGGTCAGTGCGGGGGTCTTCATGCCATTTATCGGTTTTGAACTACCCAACTACACAAGCCTTGCGCCTGCACTCACACCTATGGTTGCCGTACTCGCGGGGTTGCTGGTCGGGATAGGCACTAAATTAGGTAACGGCTGTACCAGTGGTCATGGCATTTGTGGCATGGGTCGCTTATCGAAACGGTCAATCGTGGCAACGCTCACTTTTATGGGTGCTGCCTTTGTCACTGTTTTTGTTCGTTTACACCTTTAAGGACGTTTATCGCTTATGTTTCGCCTTGTTGCTCTACTCTCTGGCTTTATCTTCGGTGTGGGTATGATGGTGTCAGGCATGGTCAATCCCGCGAAGGTGATTGGCTTTATGGATGTATTCGGCCAGTGGGATCCCAGCCTTGCGTTTGTGATGGGCGGTGCGCTGTTGGTCTTTGTTCCCGGCTACTTTTTGGCCGTACGTCGGCAGAAAAAACCCGTACTGGCCGATCAATTTTGTCTACCCAAGACGCAAACGCTTGATAAAAAACTCATCGGCGGTGCATTACTCTTTGGCACCGGCTGGGGACTCGCCGGACTTTGCCCAGGCCCGGCAATCACGGCTATTGGCTCCGGCGCACTACCGATCGGTCTATTTGTGATTAGCATGCTAGTGGGAATGCGGCTTGTACAAGTGTTCAATGCCAGCTCAAACCGCGCTCTCGCGACAGAAAGTTAACAAACAACGAGTAAAAAAGAACAGGCGGCGCAATCGCCGCCTGTTCACGGTTTATCCTATTACGATGAAAACAGTCCCGACGATAAATAACGATCGCCGCGATCGCAAATAATGGCCACCACCACAGAGCCGGGTTCAGCTTTGGCAACTTGCAGTGCCGCATATACGGCCCCGCCAGAGCTCACACCCGCACAAATCCCCTCTTCTCGCGCTAATGCTCGCGCCGTTTCTTTGGCGTCTTGCTCAGAAATATCCATCACCACATCGATATGCTCATCGGTATAAATACCCGGTAAATACTCAGCCGGCCAGCGCCGGATCCCAGGGATGGCACTGCCCTCTGTCGGCTGCAAGCCAATGGTTTTTATCGCGGAGTTTTGCGTTTTTAAGTACTTTGATGTGCCCACAATCGTGCCTGTGGTGCCCATGCTGGCAATAAAGTGGGTGATTTTTTGTTGGCTTTGCTGCCAAATTTCAGGCCCTGTACCGGTCACATGAGCCTGAAAGTTATCCGGATTATTGAACTGATCCAACACTTTGCCCTTGCCCTGTGCCTGCATGGATAACGCCAAATCACGCGCACCTTCCATTCCCGACGCTTTAGAGACGAGAATCAACTCACTGCCATAGGCACGCATCGCATCTTTGCGCTCCTGTGTAGCATTTTCAGGCATGATTAAAATCAGACGATAGCCTTTAATCGCCGCCGCCATTGCTAGCGCTATCCCGGTGTTGCCACTGGTCGCTTCAATCAAGGTATCGCCCGGTTGGATATCTCCCCGCGCTTCGGCCTGCACAATCATGTTCAGCGCGGGCCTATCTTTGACCGAACCGGCCGGGTTATTGCCTTCAAGTTTAACCAAAACAGTACTCCCCGTATCAGCGCCTAGACGCTGCAAGCGTACCAAGGGTGTTTGTCCTACGTAGTCTTCAAGCGTTGGGAAATCAGTCACGTCTCTTACCTCTGCCTATTTTTTCACTGGCGTCATGCCATGGGGCACTGTCTATAAACGCCATGTTACAAGGGTTTATCACTGGCACGCAGATAAATTGTCACTAACATATACAAAATGGTTATAGTAAAACTGTTTTTTATTCCTAATGATTGCTTTTATTCTGTGACTTATAGCTACTTCTTTTGTTGAACAAGCATCAACCGGTCATTAAGGAACATTACAATGAAGGTATTCAAAACGCTGGCTCTSTCRGCCCTACTTGCCACCAGCAGCGCACAGGTATCCGCCGCTGAACAAACACTGTTGAACTCTTCATATGATATCGCAAGGGAGCTTTTTGCCGACTACAACCCACTATTCGCAGAGCACTGGCAAGAAAAAACCGGCGACTCCGTAACGATTAAGCAATCCCATGGCGGTTCATCGGCTCAAGCGCGCGCAATTATGCAAGGGCTGCAAGCGGATGTCGTCACCTTTAACCAAGTCACTGATGTGCAGGTACTGCACGATCGTGGCAAACTGATCGATGCCAATTGGAAAGACAACTTCCCCAATAGCAGCTCGCCCTATTATTCCACCACCGCCTTTTTGGTGCGTAAGGGCAATCCCAAAAATATTGAAAACTGGGACGACCTTGCCAAAGACGATGTCGCATCGGTCTTTCCTAACCCAAAAACCTCAGGCAATGCGCGCTATACCTATTTAGCCGCGCTCGGTTATGCGCAAAAAACGTTTGGCAAAGACAACACCGAACAGCAAGATGCGTTTTTGAAGCAGTTACTCGCCAATGTGGCCGTATTTGATACCGGCGGCCGTGGCGCAACCACCTCATTTGTTGAACGTGGCATTGGCGATGTCTTAGTCACCTTCGAATCAGAGGTGAATAACATCCGCCAACAATATGGCAGTGATGATTACGATATCGTGGTGCCTAAAACCTCGATCCTGGCTGAATTCCCCGTTGCCGTGGTAAAGCGAAATGCTAAACGCAATGGCACCACTGAACTGGCGACAGAGTATTTGTCTTATCTTTACAGTGAAAAAGCGCAGCGCTTACTGGCTAACTTTAATTACCGCGTTCATCACCAAGCCGTCGCAGACGAGTATGCCGATCGCTTCCCTCAGGTTGAATTGCTGACGGTAGAAGAGATTTCAGGTAGCTGGGATAAGGCGATGAAAACCCACTTTGCTAGTGGCGGAAAGCTAGACCAGCTCCAGCGCCGCTAATTTCTATTACGACTTAAATCGAGACGTTATGCCATCGTTATCGCATCAACGCCAATCTATGCCACGGGGAGTGCGTCATCAGCGCGTACTCCCAGGGTTTGGTATCAGTCTGGGCGTATCGCTATTGTTTATTAGCCTGATTTTACTACTGCCAGCCAGTGGTTTAATCATGCAAACCAGTCAAATGACTTGGCAGGAATATTGGTTTGCCATCTCAGACCCACGTATTGTCGCCAGTTATAAAGTCACGGCCGGCGCGGCGCTTATCGCTTCCTTATTTAATGGTGCGATTGGACTGCTCTTTGCGTGGGTGTTGGTGCGGTACGATTTTACGGGTAAACGCTTTATTGACGCGTTGGTGGATTTGCCTTTCGCACTGCCCACCGCAGTCGCCGGTGTCACCCTCGCTACCTTGTATGCCGATAATGGCTGGATAGGTAGCGTACTCGCGAACCTCGGTATACAAGTGGCTTATACGCCGATAGGCATTATGATTGCGATGATGTTTACCAGCCTGCCGTTTGTCGTGCGCACCGTACAGCCCGTACTGGAAGAAATTTCTCAAGAGGAAGAAGAAGCTGGCACCTTATTAGGCGCAAGCGATTTTGCCGTGTTTTGGCGCGTTATCCTGCCGACCATCAAACCCGCTTTATTCGTGGGTATCGCCTTATCTTTTACGCGCAGTCTTGGCGAATTTGGGGCCGTGATTTTTATTGCAGGCAATACGCCTTACGTCAGCGAGATCACCTCCTTGATGATTTTTGTCCGTTTGCAAGAGTTTAATTTCCCAGCGGCAAGCGCCATTGCTTCAGTGATCTTGATGGCATCATTGTCGTTACTGTTTGCGATCAACCTATGGCAAGGTCGCTACTTAAAACGCATTCACGGTCGCTAAGGATAGCTTTATGACTCCCCACACTGCCCGAATCGGTGATTCTGTTTGGATCAAACGTAGTTTGATTGGCTTAATGCTGATACTGGTTGCGCTCGTGTTGGTGCTTCCCTTATTAAGCATTTTTTCTATTGCATTTTCTGACGGTATTGGTACCTATTTTGAGCACCTTATTGCCCCCGATACACGCCATGCGATTGGGTTAACGCTATTGGTTGCCGTTATCACGGTGCCGGTTAACTTAGTGTTTGGTGTCATGCTCGCATGGGCGGTAACTCGGTTTCAGTTCCCAGGCCGAAAACTGGTCACCACCTTGATTGATATTCCCTTCGCGGTATCACCTGTGGTCGCTGGTCTACTCTATTTGCTGCTGTACGGTAGTAACGGCTGGCTAGGCGCGTGGTTGTTTGAGCATGATTTACAAGTGATGTTTGCACTGCCTGGCATTGTTTTAGTCACCCTTTTTGTCACCTGCCCCTTTGTTGCTCGCGAGCTTATTCCGCTGATGCAACAGCAAGGACACGCCGAAGAAGAAGCGGCGGTGATTTTAGGGGCGTCTTGGTGGCAACTGTTTCGACGCGTCACCTTACCGAACATCAAGTGGGCCCTGATATACGGGGTGATCTTGACCAATGCCCGGGCCATCGGTGAGTTTGGCGCGGTGGCAGTGGTGTCAGGTAGCATTCGTGGCCAAACCAATACCTTGCCTTTGCAAGTGCAGCTTCTGTATGAAGACTATCAAACCCAAGCCGCGTTCGCTTGTGCCTCTTTGCTTGCCTTTATGGCATTGGCAACGTTAGCGCTCAAAGCCTTAGTGGAGTGGCGTCAGCAACGCGCACAGACAAACATAACACCGCTTGATGAGCACAGTGCGTCAACGCCAGCCCAATTTATCCCACAAACGACCCAGAGTGAGCAGTAACATAATGCAAATTCAATTAGACAATATCACCAAACACTTTGGCCAGTTTCAGGCACTTTCGCCGCTATCTCTCACCATAGAAAAGGGTGAAATGATGGGGTTACTTGGACCATCAGGTTCGGGAAAAACCACGTTACTGCGGATTATTGCGGGGTTAGAAAACAGCAATAGTGGCCAAATCCATTTTGGCGAACGCGATGTCACCCAGGTGCATGTTCGCGATCGACGCGTTGGCTTTGTCTTTCAAAACTACGCTTTGTTTAAACACATGACAGTCGCTGAAAACATTGCGTTCGGCTTACAAGTCATGCCGCGGCGCGAGCGCCCTTCAGCGGCCGCCATCACTCAACGAGTTAACGAGCTGCTCGAGGTGGTCCAGCTTGGTCATCTTCGCCAGCGTTATCCCGAACAATTATCGGGCGGACAAAAACAACGTATCGCTCTGGCACGTGCACTCGCGACGCAACCAGAAATTTTACTTTTGGATGAACCGTTTGGGGCATTAGATGCGCAAGTACGTAAAGAACTACGACAATGGTTACGACGCCTACATGATGAAATGGCATTCACTAGCGTGTTCGTCACTCACGATCAAGATGAAGCGCTGGAGCTATCCGATCGGGTGGTGGTGATGAGTAACGGGCAAATTGAACAAGTCGATAGCCCGGTTGATCTGTATGCTTCGCCGAAGAGTCGATTTGTGTTTGATTTTTTGGGGAACGTGAATGTCTTTTCCGGCCAATTTCAGCAAGGGGTATGGAAAAATGGTAACGCCTTTATCGAACCCGCCCTCAATGCGCAGACCAAACAGTCCGGCGATTTGTATGTACGCAGCCATGAACTGACCATCACCGATAAACCGAACAGCCAGGTATCGCTGCCCATGCGCGTGGTATCAGTCAACCCTGTCGGCGCCGAGGTACGCGTATCACTGGCACCACAAGGTTGGGAAAGTGATCAATTGTGGGAGGCCACCCTAACTCATCATGCTTGGCAAGCCGCATCGTATCAAAAGGGCGATACCGTTTATGCCATGCCACATATTGGTTATTTCTTTAACCATGACGATACAGCCCCCCACCGGCTGCAATGGCCATTTTTGGCGGCAGATAGCTTGGTGTATGATATTTAATAATATAAAAAGGGATTTTTCGCATAGTCGAAGATAAATAGAACATCTGCGAACTTATGATCAGAAAACGCGGGTTCAATTACCCGCGTTTAAACATAAACAGTAACAGTATTATCTATAAAGCACTAGCTCTTAAGGTTACTGCCTCGCGTTTCTATTACTTTTTGGTACCAATAATACGACGCCTTCTTTTTCCTGGCTAAACCATTATCATGGTCAACATAGATGAACCCGTATTGCTTTTTAAACCCGTTGAGCCAGCTCAATAAATCAATTGCCGACCATGCGTAATAGCCTTTGACATTCACACCAAGCTCTATCGCTTTTTTTACAGCCACCAAGTGATCATTAATAAAATTAATCCTTGGAATGTCGCAGACCTCACCATCTATAATAGGGTCTTCATCCCCTAAACCATTTTCAGTAATATATATTCTGATATCACCATAGTACTCTTTTAGTAGCTGTAGACCACTCACAAAGCCATCAGGTGATATTTCCCATCCCCATTTTGTATATCGCTTATCATCCATCGCGACCGTTCGGTATACACCGTCAAAGCTCGGATTACCGGGGGCTCCTGTCGCGTTCTCTCGCGTCGGCTCAACAACATCGCCTGGCATATGTATTCTTTCTACCCGCATGGGCTGGTAGTAGTTTAATCCAATAAAGTCATTGAGTGGTGCAGCAATTATTAAACTTTCTCTATCATCTGCCGTTATTTTGGGTTGGATACCTTGGGTTTCGAGCCACGCCATCACATAGTCTGGGTACTCTCCCTTCAAAATAGGGTCATAAAACCAATTAAGGTTAAACTGATTAGCGTGCATGGCTGCAAATAGGTTATCTTCACTATTATCAATTGAAAACGCGGGTGTGAAGACATGGCTCAAGCCTATTTCTCCATATTGTTTACGCTTTTTATATGCGATTACAGCTTTAGCATGCGCAGTAAAAACATGATGCGTCGCTTGAAAATACTTTTCTGGCGCATTATGAATACCCGGAGGATGCGCACCCGCAAGATATCCGTGCCCACAAAAAATAACGGTTTCATTGAATGTAATAAAATGTTTGACACGATCACCAAAGCTCTCAAAACAAACGTTTGCATAGTTCAAAAAAGCATCGATTGTTTTTCTATTTAACCACCCTCCGTCTTTTTCCAAACAGAGAGGAAGGTCCCAGTGATAGAGCGTTACAAAAGGAACTATTCCATATTTTAAACACTCATCAATGATATTGTTATAAAACTCAATACCTTTAGGATTTATAGCGCCTACACCATCAGGAATAATTCTTGCCCAAGAAATAGAGAAACGATAAGACTCAAGCCCCATCTCAGCCATTAACTTAATATCTTCTTTGTAACGATGATAGTGATCAATCGCCACTTCACCCGTTGTTCCTTCAAAGGTTTTTCCCGGGATTTTTACAAACTCATCCCAGTTAGTCGGCCCTTTACCGTCGACATCCGTTGCCCCTTCGATTTGATAAGAAGCCGTCGCGGCGCCAAAAAGAAAATCATGTGCAAATTTCATAAAAACATCTTTTTATACTAGAGGCTTAGTCGAATCGCGCACAAATAACTCACCCACAACAATCTCTGGTCTTATAGTTACTTGATCCTCGATAAGTTGTTGGGCAACTTCCATCGCTCTTTCCGTAATACGTTCGATAGGAATATCAACTGTCGTAAGCTGTGGTACAACAAACTCAGTCATTTTTTCATTATCGATACTCACGATTGATACATCTGAAGGTACATCAATGCCTTTCTCTCGACAGGCACGTAAAATACCAATAGCAATATCATCACTCGCTGCGACAATGGCACTGAAACGCCAATTGTTGGGAATTTGTTCCAGCGCTTGTTCATAGGCTGCTTTTACATCAAAGCCACACACCAAATGCTGTGTTTCCACAGAAAAGGGCTGCTTCTCAGTAATCGCTTTAAAAGCCTCTAACCGAACTTGGGTCGTCCTTGTTGTTGGACAAGGCCCAAAATACGCAATGTGTCGATGACCAATGCTCATAAGATGGGTCGCCGCCGATTCTATCGCGCGCTTTTGATCAAATGCAATTGAATAACCTGCCGATTCTGGAAGCTCTTGCCCAACGTGAATCAAAGGCGTGGATATTTCATGATTAAGCTCGATAAGTTGTTGCGCCGTCAGCTGACGGCTGTAAAGCACAATCACATCACACTTTTGTTCAACCAGGGAGCTCACTGCTTGTAATTCAAACTCAGCTTGGTTTTTTCCATCCGCAATAATCAGCTGCTTGCCCATTCTAGTAGCACTGGCAGATGCTTGCTTTAATAAACTACCAAAGTAGCTGCCATCAAAGTCCGATAGCACTAGGCCAATACTGTTGCCGCTACTCGCAGCTAATGTTTGAGCCAAGCTACTGGGTCGATAGTTCAATTGTTCAATAGCTGCTTCAACTTTTACTCGGGTACTCTCTTTGACCTGTCCAGTCTTATTGATAACACGAGACACTGTCGCCTTAGATACACCGGCAGCCTTGCAAACATCTTTAATCGTGGCCATTCGTACCTCTAAAGGTGAGAGGGAGTTTCCCTCGAAACTACAAACTTTCGGATTTTCAGTATTGTAACATTAATTACACAGAATCCAGTTTGCGATGGATAGCAATTAATTCTTCAACCAATTCTCTGGCTAACATGCTGGTCATAATATGATCCTGGGCATGCACCATCACCAAATTCACGGGCACCTTTCCTTCGCCCTGATCGAGCCCAATCAGCTGAGTCTGTACATCATGTGCTTGCTTCGAGGCGACAGACGACTGAGACAGGTATTCGTCAACCGCGTTCCAGTCACTCGCTTTCGCGGCTCTCAACGCCTCCATTGCGAAAGACTTTGCTGAGCCTGCATTGATGATGAGCTCCATCACCGTTGATTCTTGGTCAAAATCTGCTAGTGGTGTCATTAGTTTTCCTCCCCTTGGGCTTCTTGTGCTAAAAGCTGTTTTTCATAAACTTTAAAAAATGGATAATAGATGGCGGTTGCGACAAGCATGAGGACAACAACTAATATAGAAGAGCTAATTGCCCAACCTGCTGCCCATGCCGCGCCAACCGGAGCAGGTGCAGTCCAAGGCACCACTGAAATCACAGCACCTACAATTCCCGTTTTGACACAAAAGTACGCAATCGTGGCGTTAACCAGTGGGGCTGTAATAAACGGAATAAAGAAGGTGGGATTCATAATCAAAGGGGTGCCAAATATCACAGGCTCATTGATATTGAAGAGCGAAGGTACAACACTGATTTTCCCGATTGTCTTTAGGTGAGCAGCACGGCTACGCATAAACAAAAAGACCAGGCCTAATGTCGCACCAGAGCCGCCAAGCACGATAAAGAAACTCCAAAAACCCTCTACAAATACATGAGGAATTTGAGCACCAGCAGCAAGCGCAGTTTGATTGGCAGACAGGTTGGTGAGCCAAAAAGCTTGCAACATACCGCCGACAATAGCAGCACCATGAATGCCTGCAAACCACAATACATGTGTAAGTAGCACGGCCAAAAGAATAGCTGGCAACGAGTCAGCAGCACTGACCAGAGGTTTGAATGCCGTCATGATAGCTTCAGGGATGATCATGCCGGTCTGACTTTCAATATATAAATTGAGAGGATATATAGTCAGTACAACCAGTAGTATCGGAATCAACAAATCAAAAGACTGTTTGATTTTACCAGGCACTTGCTCAGGCATTTTGATGCCTATGTTTTTCCTTTGGAGGAAATACATCAGCTCTGTACTATAAAGAGACACAAGAATTGCCGTAAAAATACCTGTACCGCCTAAATATCCCGCAGGCAGTCCTCCTTCAGTCAGTGGCGCAGCTACCAATAGGAAGGACATCAACGACAGCATCGCTGGCATGAATGGCTCCATACTGTAACTTTGCGCCAAGTTATAAGAGATGGCGGCGGTGATATAGACAGACATAATGCCCATCGTCATATTAAATGGTGTGAGTAGTTGCCCTTGATATCGCTCAGCAAGCTGCAACCATACTTGAGCAATGGCCCAGTTTGAATCCGCTGCAAACGGAGGGAAGGCAAATATGAGTAGAAATGAGCCCACAATCATAAATGGCATCGCAGAGATAAATCCATCTCTCATCGCCATAATATGGCGCTGAGACGCTGCCTTACCGGCAACAGGCGTTACTCTATTCTCAATAAACCCAAACACATTATCCGTTAATGTCGTCATTATGAGCCCCCTAACCTAGCTCTACTAACGTATCGTTGAGGATTTTTTCACCATTCATCATTCCATAATCCATGGAGTTAATGACTTTTACTTTTTTGTCTTGTTTAGCTGCGCTTGCGGAAAAATCTGCCTCTTTATATTTCACTTGTGGTCCCAGTAAGCAGATATCGAACTTGGGAAGCATATTTTCAAACTCATCCAAACCAACTGCTTGAATATCAGCTTCTATGCCTTGGCTCTTCGCCGCCTGTTCCATTTTCTTGACCACCATGCTGGTTGACATTCCCGCTGCACAACAAAGAAGAATTTTTACCATTTTCATACCTCTTGACATTCAAGTTACTTAACCAATAGCCCTAATCTATCCAAAAAAGAAACCGGTTTCAGTAACCGGTTTCAAAGTTGAAGACGAGGATCACAGAAACCGGTTACATCAAGCGAGTCATTGTGGTTTTGATCACATTGCCGGGAGGCTCTGTATGGGTTGTACGAAGAATTCGGAACGAGTAGATATAGGGAGAGAGGATGAGGTAAAACAACTATGCACTGACGCTATACATTAAACCGATAGCGCCGCGGTTTCGGTTATTTCTAGGCATAAGTAACGCACGAATTCTGGGTTCAATTGCAAGTAATAATCAATACGCTGAATCGCACTCTCTCGGTTATACTCAACCGCAGAAATATTCACCGACACACGCGGAATGACATTTCCCAACAGACCACTATGTGTAACTACTTGGCGGCTTTTTCGAGTACAAGCGCCGTTAGGTCTTCGCAAGAAGCCTTGCTTTTCTGCGAGAGGAATAAATGTACCAGATTGCACCACCATAGGTTTTCTGGGTCCATCTCGCCAAAACTTCTAAGCCAGTTAGCTAGCCCGACGCCAAGCGATATTGCGGTTGAAAGACAATCTCAACCTCTTTGTTATTGATTTCGACTCCGAGTACGGAAACGAGGACCTACACTTTTGAGCTTGTTCGGTTAAATGAATATCATGATAAATTAAGGTGTCTTTGCGTTTTTTAGTCTCATTAAGAGCGATCATAGCTGCAGTCATCAAGGTGATGGCATCCAAGGCGAGCTCGCGAATATTTTTTTAACCAAAGAAGAATCGGTTTAACGATCACTTCTGGCTGTGGTCATATAGGCCGATTCTAAAATGGTTCGGGATGGATACCGTGGACATCGATACATGTAAAGACTACTTCAGCGCCGTTGATGATAATCGCTAGAGTGCCAAGATAACCTACCCGCTATTCGGCCTGCTTTTTTCCTCATTATGCGCGGTTATTTCGAGGTCGAGAGGATGGTACGAGATTCAAGAATACATCCCTAAACACCTTCTCTAATGAAAGCGCTAAAATAGCTTAAAACAGGATCAAATACAGAATATTCGCATTTGCATTCGACCCTTGTCACTTCAGATTAGTTACTGACACGAACCACAACAGAAGTTTTTACCGTGCTCTGACGCTGCTGCCTGTTTYTCAGTAAAAAGTATGTTGTTCTCCAGGTGAATATGCTCGTGCAAATCATCCTGTAACTCTTTTAAACCATTGTACAGAGCTGTCCAAGTACCACATGCGCCTTCCGGTAGTGTCAGATTGTTGGTTAACCGATTAATTTTCACCAACTCGGCTTCGTGCTGCACGTGTTCTTCTTCCATGACAGAAATAGGACCACTTGGATACACACCGCGCGACAGCATTGGGAAAAGAATTTGTTCTTCTTTCATCATATGACTTTCCAATTCCTGCAACATAGCGTCCAGATGCTCCGCTAAACCGCGTGGTGCGAGTTCGTGGTCACCGTGCACGTCTTCCACTTTCATTGCCAGTTGCTTAAGTTCTGGTAATTGCTCACGATGGCGTTGATGGAAACGTAAATAAATGTGCTCGATTAATTCCTGCGCTGTTGCTTGTTGCCATTTGGCTTCGCTATCCGCCAATCTTTGCTGTAAATCACTCATGCTAAACTCCTTAACTTAATCCGCAACTCCAGGAACTACTCCCGGATGAAACATGAATTCCTAAGTAACAGTGCAACAAGTGCGCCAACTTCTATCCAATTGTAATTATTGACATTCAGAAACCCCACGGTAGTATCAACCCTAACAATTAGGGTAGTTTTTACCAATATAGTGGATTTAACTATGCTACAAGAAAGTATTTTAGCCGATTTGTTAACAGAGCAACCTACAGCTGTACGATTGCAGAATCTCGTCAGTACGTTGCGACGTCATTTTAACTGCGGCGCAGTCGCACTATTGAAACTCGAGAACGAAGTACTACAACCTATCGCCGTCAAGGGACTCGTGCGCGAAGCTTTGGGCCGTCGCTTTGTGTTAGCGCAGCATCCACGTTTAGCGGTCCTAATATCGTCACGTTCAGCCGTTCGTTTCGAATATGACTCTGCTCTTCCTGATCCGTACGATGGTTTAATGGCTAACCAACCAGGCGACGCATTACCCGTGCATGACTGCATGGGCATTAGTTTGTATTTGGAGAGCAAATGCTGGGGCGTGCTAACACTTGACGCATTAGAGCCCGGCACATTCACTGATGATTCCATTATTGAATTACAAAAATTTAGCTTATTTGTAGAAACTGCTATTCGCATTGGTCAGTTAGAGCAGAACGTCCGTGCACTGCGGCAAGGGCAAAAGCAATCAGTCGAACACAGCAGTACCTCCGACGCCAATGAGTCAGAAATTATTGGTGAAAGCAAAGCCATTCATGCGGTCTTAAAAGAGCTTCGGATCGTAGCCGGTGCCGATTTGCCCGTATTGCTACTGGGCGAAACCGGGGTCGGTAAAGAACTATTCGCGCGGGAATTACACCGACTGTCGCAACGCAGCGGCAAGCCGTTGATATACGTAAACTGTGCCGCATTACCCGAGTCCTTAGCGGAAAGTGAACTCTTTGGTCACGTAAAAGGCGCTTTCTCGGGCGCAAGCAGTGATCGATCCGGGCGTTTTGACGCGGCTAATGGTGGCACCCTGTTTTTAGATGAAGTTGGCGAGTTACCGCTTTCCATACAAGCCAAACTACTACGCGTACTGCAAAACGGTGAAATTCAACGCCTCGGCTCAGACAAATACCGCAAAGTGGATGTACGCATTATTGCCGCGACCAATCGAAACCTTAAACAGCAAGTCAGTAACGAAACCTTCCGTGCCGACTTGTACCATCGCCTGTCCGTGTATCCACTGCCGATACCACCACTACGTGAACGTGATGACGATGTTTCCATTCTGGCCGGTCATTTTTTGGAGCTGAACCGGGCTCGGCTAGGCTTGCGCGCCATTCGCTTGTCGCCCGAAGCTGAGTTGGCAATTCAACAGTATCAGTGGCCAGGTAACGTTCGCGAACTGGAGCATGTCATTAGTCGGGCCGCCATTAAACTATTGAGTCATGGCATCGACAAAAATGACATTGCCAGCATTGAGCCTGAAGTGCTCGACTTAGACGTGCGATTGCCTTCGGTGGCAGACTCGGGCACGCAAAGCAATGACGCGAACTTACCGACCCAGAGTTTGTCGATGAAAGAAGCGGTACAATATACACAGCGTAAAATGATAGAAGCGGCACTTAAGCGTAACGATGACAGTTGGAGTAGAGCTGCTAAAGAGCTCAAGCTCGACTCCAGTAATTTACATAAAATGGCCGCCCGATTAGGAATGAAGTAATGACCCGAGCGCTTTTAATGAAAATACTATGGCGCTCTTTGGCTGCTTTCTTTGTTTTACTGGGGCTTATTGGTATCGCTTTGCCCGTTATACCCACCGTACCTTTTCTTATTGCCGCGTTATGGGCAGCCAGCAAAGGCTGGCCCCGCTTAGAAACCTGGTTGGTCAACCATCCACAGTACGGACCTGATATTCGAGCCTGGCGCGATAACCGTGTGGTAAAGCGCCGTTCTAAAGTCATTGCACTGGTGATGATGGTCAGTGGTTGCGCCATTTTATGGTTATTCGTGCCACAAGTGCCGGTTTGGCTAAAGATAATTGTCGGCGTGGTATTGGTCACTGTGGGTGCTTGGTTAGCCAGTCGCCCTGAGTCCGTACCTGCACCGTCAGAGAAGTCGTTATGAATAAAACCCTGCCCACTGAGCTGACATTGGTCGATGACGATACTATTGACCGCCACAACCTTCAGCGTCAGGTACGATTTTCAGAGCACTGGATAGGTGAACTAAAAGTCGAAGCGACTAAGCATAGCTTAATAGCGAAAAACGCATTCAAACGATTAATACGCGAGTTGAGGAAGGCACGCTGGAGCTATTAGTCAGCGCTGAAACCCTGGTTGTCGATTACTGCGATAATTTGGAAACACGCAACGCTGTGAATAAAACCTGTCTGCTACACAAAACGCCCTTGGTATCGGGTTCTGCCATTAGCGTTGAAGGACAAGTAACCAGTTTTTCAATGCAAAATGAGAGCGCGTGTTATGGGTGCTTAAGTCAGTTTTTTGGCGAGCAGCTACCGAAGCCGGAGTGTTGTCGCCGCTAATGGGCGTTATTGGTACGATCCAAGCCGTAGAGCCATAAAAATAGCGGCCAACATAGATCAGCCGCTTTATTCATCATTGTTACTCTTTGACGTATTGCACAGCGAATAGCAGCGGATGAATCTACTAAAGCACCCTAACTGCCCTCACTGCTCCAACGCTTAGCCCGGGTTACCGTCCGCTCGCGGCGTGATCAATACTTTGAAGTAAACGACCACGTAAATGCTGTACGCAATAGCCCAGGCTAACGTACTCAGCATTAACCACTGGCTACTCAGTTCTGGCATAAACCAAATAAGAAATACGCGAGTCACTGCCGCAATAGCTACCAATAAAAATGCGCCCCACATAATAGGTTTAGCCTGAAGCGGGCGTCCGCTATGCCCTAACGACACCCGAGCTATCATGCTTAAAATCATGTTACCCATAGCGCCAGCGGTCAGTGCGTGCATGGCTACACTCTGAGTAATTTCAATACCGGCATAGCGCAGTGCAAATAACGCTAAACCGATGGGAATGAACCAGTAAGCAATATGCAGCGACCACAACAGCGGCACCCGCCAGGTTATCCAAATTTTCCAACGCACAACACGGACGGCTGTTGTGATGGCACAAAAGGCGAACAACACAACCATAACCTGACTAGGCAACCGCATATGCAGGTTAAAAAAGTGCACCGCGAATATTAGCCATAAGCTGCCCAGCGCCATTTTATCCAGCCAGGGCAATGCCTGAACTTTCTTTGTCATGGTGCCGTTGGCCGTAAACATTGGCAGAACACGCCCGCCGATAATGGCCATTAGCAATGTCACTAGGAATACAGCGTTATAAGCTCCCAGTACTTGGATGTTGTAATGACCAAAATGCAACCCGTAGTGCATCAATAGATTACACACCGTTAATAACAGCAGAATGGGGACAAAAAACAGATTTCTGGTTTGGTTAATTTTTAGCACCATTATGCCAAACAAGAATGCAGCAACAGGCAGAACACTGACGTCCACCGCCGCCACAAGCCACCACGGCAAGTTTTCACCAAACAACAATAATAATCGTGCCGCACTCCATAGCACCGTCACCACTAGCAAGGTATTACCATGCGGCGCGCGCAGTCCCGTCCAGTTCTGCACTGCAGTGAGCAAAAAGCCCAACACAATGGCAACTACAAAACCGAAAATCATTTCATGGCTGTGCCAGAACATAATATTTCCGTACACCGGCAAGCTCACCTTCCCCGCCAGCGCAAAGCCCCAAAGCAGAATTGCCACAGCACTGAATAGTGCGCCTAGCAGGAACAGAGGACGAAATGCTTGTCTGAGTATCGGCGTTATTTGATCTTCTTTCTCTCGGTTTGTGATCTGCATCATAGTCACCTGAACACTTTAAAGATGCATTTATAATATATGTTTTAAACGTAAAAAAATAGCGTTTTAACGCCGCAAATAAGGGAGTATCCTTAGTAGATTTGCCGGTTTGTCGTGTTCGCGAAACCACCTCTAAAAGAATAGCTAACTGCTGAATGCGCTTTGATTTTGTTATGCCTACTTTTGGGTAGCGTTAACTTGTGCAAAATGAATATAGATAACTGATAATAAAGCATTTTATCGAAACTCACAGTAAAGTTTAGGTATCTGACTTAAACGGATATAACTGGAGGTCTTCGATGCCCCCTATCAGCAACAGGTGGCCAACGCAATTACTCGCTGGTGTTATCAACACGGGCGTCTACACTCTGTTTTAAGGTTTGGACCATCTTTTCAATTATCGGCATTCAGGTTAAGGAATATTTTAATCTAATCGATACTCAATTTGGCTTGCGCATGGCAACCCAAGGCGAGCGCATGAGTGTTCATTTATCAATCATCACCGGTATGCCTGCGGCTAAAACCTTCTCTAAGAAACTGAGGTTGTTGATCTGGTGATACCAATCAACACCTCACACCGCATTCTTTTTAGCTCATACACCAGAAATCACTGTAGCTCTTATTTTTTAGGACGGAAGGGTTTAATCACCGTTTCGTTACATTCCAAATAAAGACCTTCCATCAAGTCAATACAATAAGGCACTGCCGGGAATACAGCATCTAAGCACTGACGAATGGCTTTTGGCTTACCAGGTAAGTTGATAATTAGCGATGAGCCGCGTAAACCCGCAGTTTGGCGAGAGAGAATGGCGGTTGGTACGTACTTTAACGACTCTTGTCGCATCAGCTCCCCAAAGCCCGGCATCATGCGGTCGCAAACTGCCTCAGTTGCCTCGGGAGTGACATCGCGTTTAGCCGGGCCAGTACCGCCGGTGGTCACCACCAGACAACAGCCTTCTTTATCGACTAAGTCTTTTATGGTCTGTTCAATCAGCGATTGTTCATCTTCAATAACCCGATACACCGGCTGCCACGAAGACGTTAAGTAGTCTTTTAATGTCGCTTCAATGGCTGGACCTGAGATATCCTCATATTGCCCTCGACTGGCGCGGTCGCTAACCGTTACAATTCCAATACGTGCGATATCGTCTGACATAATTGTCCTTTTGTCTCTCAATTCCGTGTATTTATGCCGTCAGTAACCCGGCAAGCTGTAACCAATAGCCGTTACTTTCTTTGCTGCCCAATTTTACGGGATGATCGCCATCAACATTGTTACGGAAACGATCTAGCCAGTCAAAAGTGCCTTGTGGTTGCGGACTAATACGGACGATATCCACTAACCCCTGCATACTCGGAAGCTGGTTTATCAGGTTATAACGAGACCCCGATTGGGTTTGAATACCGTTAAGTATAAACACTTGCTGTCCTTCCTGGCTTTTCACTTCACGCCCTTCGGGGTACTTGATGCAGCACAGCTCACACTGATCTTTCGGGCGGTTTTCAGATCGCGCAGTAAAACAGCGACCCGACCAGGCAAGCGGCATATGCCCAAACGAGAATACCTCAACATCGAAGCAGTCACGCACGCTTTCAATGACCTTTTGCTGCAAAATATCCTGCAACCAGTCACGCGACAGCTCAAAAGGTGCTACCCAACGGTTCATGCCCATATCAATTAAACGACGCAGGCTTTGATGATTGTAGATGTTAATGGCCGGCCCAGCAGTGAAGTTCAGTCCTTGCTCCTGTAACAGACTAATAGCGCTGACATCGTTGGCTTCGACCTCAAATTCGCCGTTGTCACAATATTTACCCAACTCCCGCAACTCGGCCGGGGCTTCCAGCAACGTCATAGTTGATAGCGTCACTTTCTTACCGGCTTCCCTGAGCATGTGTGCAATTTCAAGGTAATCGTCAAGCTTAAGCTCGCGGCGTTTACTACACACGGTTTCACCCAAATACACATGCTCGACGTTAGAGTCAGCGGCTTCGCGGTAAAAATCCATGACTTGTTTTTTTGGCCAAAAGTAAAGAATCGGCCCTAGAGAAAATTTCATATCATTACTTCCATTTCCGATGATACGCACCGAGCGTGGTTTGACTGCCCTCTGAGAGCGATGCAAGAACCGAGTTCCAGTTGTCAGCAACCTCAAAACCATCAGGATCGGCCATTACGGCATCAATAGCCTGGCGCCAGACTCGGGTAATTTGTGAGACATAGGCAGGACTGCGCTGACGGCCTTCTATTTTGAGTGAGGTAATACCCTCTTTGTGTAACTGCGGTAGTAGGCTTAAGGTGTTCAAACTCGTGGGCTCTTCCAGAACATTATAGACCTCGTCGTCGACGGAGAAGCGTCCTTTACAGAGCGTCGGATAGCCCGCTTTTTCGTTTTCAGCAAAACGGTCTATCAGCACGCCGTTTAACCGTGACTCCAGTTTGTTGTCTTGCTCGTCCCACTCAACAAAAGCAGCAGGCGAGCAGGCACCCGCGGTATTGGGCGACTCGCCGGTCAGGTATGAGCTTAGGTAGCAGCGCCCTTCCGCCATAATGCACAAACTTCCGAACGCAAAAACTTCGAGTTCAACGTCCGTTGTTCGCGCAAGTGCACGGACTTGCTGCATCGATAGTACACGAGGCAGTACTACTCGTTTCACACCGTATTGTTGATAAAAACGAATTGCCCCGGCATTGGTCGCCGACGCCTGCACCGATAAGTGCGTTTCTACTTTCGGGTAGCGTTCGGCGGCATAAGCCAACACAGCCAGATCGGCAATAATCAGTACGTCTGCGCCAGCCAGAACGGCATCATCGACCGCCTGGCGCCACTTCTCCCAGCTGTTGGCATGCGCGAACGTGTTGATAGCAACATGCAGCTTTTTACCATGCCGATGCACATAATCAGCCGCTTCTGACAGCTTCAGTTGGTCCAAATTAAGGCCCACAAAGTGTCTCGCGTTGGTTTCATCTTTCAAACCAACGTAAACCGCATCGGCACCATTTTCGATAGCCGCTTTTAATGCCGGAATACTTCCAGCCGGACAAAGCAATTCCATTCAAACCTCTATTTAGTTGTTTTGTGGTGCGCAATTTGTTTATTCATTATAGTATTGATAACATCTTTTTTGTTATTTCACGAGGAGCGAATCATGAGTACCAACAAATGGGTAGATGCCATACCTAAAA
This sequence comes from Salinivibrio sp. MA607, assembly GCF_001996245.1. NCBI lineage: Bacteria > Pseudomonadati > Pseudomonadota > Gammaproteobacteria > Vibrionales > Vibrionaceae > Salinivibrio > Salinivibrio sp. MA607. The sequence goes on from NZ_MUFJ01000022.1 coordinate 55,667, forward strand.
TAATTCAGCCAATTAAAAATTCAATCCCAGACCCAATTGTAAACTTCAGCATAGAAAAGGTTTTAAACCAGTTATTTAAAGAGGAGAAAATACAAGGAGAGCTTAGTTTTATCGCTGAAAGGATCATTGAGATTCATGTTAAAGACATTGATTTTTCTCTGTTTTTTACTCTTAAAAACGAAAAAATAAAATCACTCAGAGGGCCTCAGGAACCTGACGTAACGCTATCAGCAACCGGTGATGCGCTTATTTTATTGATCTACAACAAGGTTGACCCTGATACGTTATTTTTCAACCGAAAATTAATGGTAAAAGGAAATACCGAATTAGGGTTACATCTCAAAAATTTTTTAGACACCATCGAGGTACACCAAAAGCTACCAAAGGTTATTTATTTAATCGGTGATCGTTTTAGTGATTTTATTTACAAAGAGAAAAGTGAAACAATACCTCTCAATTAGTTAAGCTATTTTGAAGCACGTCAATAGGTAGTTATGAGCACGATCATTTGGGATAAGAAGTTAATCGAAAAATACAATATTAACGGCCCCAGATACACATCATATCCGACGGCACTAATGTTGTCTGAACAGTTTTCTCAAGATCGCATCGCCAATGCACTGAAGGCGACTGGCGATGAACTGTGCTTATATCTACACTTACCATTTTGTCATAAACTCTGCTATTACTGTGGCTGTAACAAGATTATTACCCGCCACCAGCATAAAGCAGACAAATACTTAGACTACCTCGCACAAGAAATGGCGATGTATCAGCCATTAGTTAAAAACAAGAAAATTCGTCAAATTCACTTAGGCGGGGGAACGCCTACCTTTTTGACCGAGAAACAACTGACACGACTGATGAGCTCGATTCATCAACATTTTACCTTTGCCGAAAACCCAGAGGTGAGCATTGAGATAGATCCGCGCAGTTGCAGCGATGAGAAACTGTATCACCTGCGTGATCTTGGATTTAACCGTGTCAGTTATGGCGTACAGGACTTTGATAAGAAAGTACAAATTGCCATTAACCGCGTGCAGGATGTCGATCTTATTGCACATCAGTTAAAACTCAGCAAAGAACTGGGCTTTGACTCAATTAACCTCGACTTAATTTATGGCCTGCCGTACCAGCGCCCGGAAACCTTTAAGAAGTCGATAGAGCAGGTCATTGAAATGAGCCCCGATCGTATTTCCGTATTTAGCTACGCGCATTTACCACAGCGCTTCGCTGGGCAGAAGAAAATATCGGAAGAGTCCATTCCACAGCCGTCAGTTAAGTTAAGCTTGTTCGAACAAGCCATTACTCAGCTCAACGACGCGGGCTATCAGTTTATTGGCATGGATCACTTTGCTAAAAAAGACGACCGCTTAGCCATTGCCCAACGCGAAGGTCGCTTACAGCGTAACTTCCAGGGTTACACCACAGACGGTCAGGACGCATTACTAGGCTTGGGCGTGTCCTCTATTAGCCAGGTTAACGGTGTGTTATGGCAGCATGAAAAAGAGCTACCAGCTTACTACAAAATAATAGATGACGGACAAAAGCCCATTGTTAAAGGCATGGCATTGAACGACGAAGACAAAGTGCGGGCAGCACTTATTTCACAAGTCATATGCCACTTTGAGATCGATATAGAAATTTTTAAAGCCGAGTGGAATATCGACGATTTCTGGGCACACTTTGCTGAAGCCATACCGCTATTGAAACCGTTTATTGAAGACGGCTTGGTCGACGTATCCGACAAAAAACTCCGCGTCACAGAAATAGGCCGCCTCTGGGTACGCAGCATTTGTGCCTGTTTCGATGAGTACCTAAATCACGGTCAAAATCGCTACTCCAAAGTGGTTTAATATGAAGAGGCCAGATTGCCTTGTACGATTAATCAGGAGATTGTATGAAAAATTGTCATTGGGAGCCTTCCGAACAGCAGGATCAAATTACATCACTTGATAAGCTTAGGCAAAAATGTCCTGTTGCCCAAAACGAGATGCTGGGTCATGCGGTACTAATGCATGGCGATGTCCGCTCAGTTATCGAGGACTATGAAACGTTCAGCAATAAAGCAGGCTCCCACTTGTCGGTTCCAAACGGCATGGATCCACCGGAGCATGGTATTTTTCGAGAAGTGATTGAGTCGTACTTTAAGGCTGATCGCTTACCGAATTTTGAGTCGACTTGTCGGCAAATTGCTCAGAATATTGTTAGCAAAATGACACCGAATACGGCATTGGATGTTGTCAGTAAAATCGCAAAGCCTTTTGCATTACATATTCAGTGCGCCTTTCTCGGTTGGCCAGAATCGCTAACAAGTGCACTAGGCGAATGGCTTGAAGCAAACCAGCAAGCCATTGTGAATAACGATAGAGCAATGTTAAAGCAAAAGGCAGATGAGTTTGAGGCATTGATTCGTCAGCAGCTTGACGTTCGCAGACAATCAGGCTCAACCAAAGGCGACAATACATACCGCTTAATGCATGAAACAGTCACAGTGAATGACAAAACACGCTACCTTCACGAAGAGGAAATTGTCAGCATTTTACGCAATTGGACCGCTGGCGAAGTTGGCACCATTGCTGCTGCTATTAGCAGTATTTTCAACTTCTTCGCAGAAAATCCACTTGTTGCTGAGCAAATACGCAACGGCGACTTAAGTACCGATGACGCTATAGACGAAATACTGCGCCTTGACCCTCCACTTATTTCAAACCGCCGCCGCGCAACCAAAGACACCGAAATATCCGGTTACCCTGTCAAAAAAGGCGAAAAAGTGACCGTACTCTGGGCCTCAGCCAATCGTGATGAGTCCGTATTCGACAAAGCAGACGTCTTTAACCCTGAGCAAAACAAGGCCCACAACCTACTTTACGGCAGAGGCATACACGTATGTCCCGGCGCACCGTTGGCCAGAATGGAACTTCGTATATTCACTGAAGAATTACTAAAACACATTGGGGAATTCGAAGTAACCGGCGAATCTAAGCGAGCCAATTACCAGTTCTGGCGGGTTCAATAATCTTATAATTAAAGTAACGGCTACCGAAGAGAAAAGCTCTACAGCAAATCAAAACTCAATACAGATAAAGCAGCAGCAAGAACAGATAAAGTAAATAACTGCGGCGACAGAAGAAATATCTTCAACTTTGGAGGGGATATCCCGAAACACTCAACAAGTTGTATAAGTCTTAAAAAATGCCAATGTAGTGGCCCATTAACTACCCGATAGCATGGAGTCTATGAGTTAGGTTGGCATATAGACCATCACAGGCTCTCAGGAAATCAGGGAAGTTATCGAAGAGCAATCTCGTCTTATCCGAGTTTTACAGGATCATGGCGACGAAGTCCACGTCCAAGAAATATTTGAACTACTATTAATCGGAGTAATTAAGACTGAGTGTGGGTGCAACGTGACTGTGATTTGGAATGAAAAAAAACTTGAATTCGAAATTTTCCCATGGAGTCAGAATTTCGAGACCGGATTGGACGATATTGATAATCAACACCGTATGCTTGTCGATATCGTAAATCGTCTGGCCTCGCAATTCTCTTCGATAAATTCAGACGTGAACAGCGCTACAATACTGGACGAGCTAGAAGATTATGCCAAGTATCACTTTGAGTACGAGGAAAACGTTTGGAAAAAACATTTTGGTCAGTCAAAAGACACAAAGAATCACCATGATGCTCACCAAACTTTTTTTCACAAAATCAGAAAGTTACGTCAAACTACTGAACGACACGAAGCAGTGTTGGCAAATTTGTTTAACTTTATTACCCGTTGGCTAGTCTTCCACATATTGGAATCGGATCGCCGCCTAGCATTAACAATTCAGGCGATGGACGATGGCATGGATCTCTACGCCGCAAAAACGTATGCAGATATGCAATTAAATGGATCAGCATCAGTGCTTGTTTCCGCATTATTAGAGATTTACGGGAAATTATCAGCCAACACTATTCAATTAATACGCGAAAAAACGGCCAGAAAGCAAGCCGAAGATGAATTGCATCAGTTACAACAGGATCAACTACTAAAAGCCTTAGACAAGCAAGCAGTTGATCATCAAAAACAATTAGAGTTCTTGGCGTATTCAGATTCTCTAACCGGCTTGTGGAACCGAAATGGTCTCGTTCGCTGTATTCGCGAGATGCGAGACACGATCAGATCAACAGACCAAGTCTCCATAATATCACTGAACTTAGACAATTTTAAAGAAACTAACAAACAGTTTGGAGAGGATGCAGGAGATCATGTGCTATGGTTTTTTTCACAACGCTGGCTCGATGTTTTGCCTCCAGGTGCTACCGTTGCCAGAATATCTGGTGATCAGTTCGCTGCTCTCCTGCCAAATGGGTACCAAGCGGAGCCTGTTTTGCAAGTTGTACAAGAAATCTGCAAGCATCCGGTTGTTTTTAATGATAAAACAATATCAATCCGTTTTACAGCGGGGGTTTTCCTTTTCTCTGCAAATGAATTTAAAGATGGATCTGATGTAGACGCACTCCTGAGGTTCGCAGATCAAACGCTTTTTAACGCTAAACAGGAAGCGAAGGGTAGCTGGCTGTTAATGGATGCAAACCAGAAAAAAGCTCATCAATCACGCCAACGGTTACTCACGGAAATCCGTGAAGCTCTGAAGGTAAAACAATTTCAGTTGGTCTATCAACCGAAAGTAAACCTAAGAACAGGTTCCGTTCTAGGCGTTGAGGCGCTCATCCGTTGGAAGCATCCAGAAAAAGGATTGTTATCTCCAGCGTATTTTCTATCAGAAATCGAAAATCATCCCCTTATTGTGGACATTGGTAGATGGGTTATTGAAGAATCGCTGCAGCAGATGCACAAGTGGGATCAAAAGGGGTTGAACCTAACTATGAGTGTTAATGTGGCTGCTCTTCATCTTCAATCTCCAGCCTTCTCAGACGAACTTCAGCAATCGTTCGATCGTTTTCCGGAAATCGATCCGTCGCGATTTGATCTTGAAATACTAGAGACCGCCACGTTGGGCGATCTTCAATCCTCGGTGTTGGTGATTAACGAATGTCGGAGCATGGGAGTAACGTTCTCTCTTGACGACTTTGGTACGGGCTACTCATCTTTGGCTTATTTAAAACAATTACCTGTTCAGACAATAAAAATTGACAAAGAGTTTGTGAGCGGTGCTGATGAAAGAAGGGAAAATATGTCTATTCTAGAAGGCATAATTGCATTGGCAGAAGCATTTGATAAAGAGGTTATCGCTGAAGGTGTAGAAACAATTGAACAAGGTGAGCTTCTGCTCGAACTCGGATGTTTTCACGCCCAGGGTTACGCCATGTCGCCACCTTTGCCGCCAGAAAGACTTCCGCAGTGGCTCGCCTGTTGGAAGCCATTCCTGCAATGGACTCTAGGACACAGAAAATAAGTGAGCTATTGGCAAAGATGGTGTATCGAGATCATGCACTAGCCTATTGCGCAGTCTCCATTTATTTCACGCCATCGATTAAACGAACATCCCTCACTACATCAGCCAGTTGCTTAAAACCTCGTCCTGGTCCCTGCACGATCCCTGGTTAAGAAAGTAACTGTTTCACTTCTTCTCACAAACGTTCAGAAGGGAAAGCTAACATAGTGTCATAAATGCAAAGAAGGAGTTTAACTCCCTCTTTATTTACAGATGGATGTGTCAACTTAATTTGCCTTACGCAGCCCTATATTAGCCTGTGCCGCACAGTTGATTGTCTGCGTCGCCTCGTCGCGATGGTAATGACGAGCTGTGTGCTCTTTGCGACGCCCAGCGCTGAACGCAGAAACACGCTTAAGGTAACCAATAACTCGAGTGCCGTAATCAATGTTATTGGAGTGGCAGCTTGAGCATTCACTTAACGTGCGTTTGTCGATGTGTTCACACTCGTTACAAATAGTGATTTTGACGTTAATGCAGAAGTAGTTACAGCCGGTTTTCGCAGCGATATTCAGCAACGACAAGTAACCCGTGGTGTTCAGTTTTTCATCGAGGTTTAGGTGCAGTGCGGAGCCGCCGTCTAAATACTCCACCAGTTCTTTACCGTGCATAACGAATTTATCTAAGGCATTGGTTTCATCGTCCTCAACGACATAGAAGTACGAGTTGTAGCACTCGCGCGATACTTTATAACCGTCGGCTTTGTCCCATTTTGCATTCTTAACACCTAAGTTTTCTGCAGGCACAAACTCGGTATTAAACATATAACCGTATTCCGCTTTGGCGGCTTTATTGGCGTCATAAATAACCTTCAAGTGACGTTTGACAAAGCTCTTATACTCTGGGTTATTGCTTGCTCTAATGCCTTGAGATTCCGCGGCTTCGACCATGCCGTTAATGCCAATGGTCAGGAATTGTTTGTCCAGACTAATAAAACCAGCGTCATAGACTGTCAGCATACCCGCTTCTTTGTACTCCTCCATCAGCTTGCGGTAAGCCACTTGATACTTATGAATTTTGCTAATTTCCTCTTCTAAGTCACGACCGTCCTGCACTAGACGGTTCATATTAATGGTAATGACATTAATAGAGCCTGTCGCAACACCGCCGGCACCCAGGGTGTAAGAGAAGGTATTGTCGCTAATTTCCGAGCGCAGACGGCAACAGGACGCAAGTGAGTCGGCATTGTCTGACAAATACACAAAGAACGAATTACCGTTGGCCAATTCAGCCGCCATTTTTTTCGCGAAGACCTGATCTTTACAAGCGCCGTCTTCCGTTAACATGGCAACGGTCACAACTGGGAAGGTCAAAATAGACTTTTCACGCTCTTTATTGAACCAGTCTAAGAAGAAGTCCTGCAAAGTACTGACGGTTTCCCACTTAGGTTTACTAAAGTCTCTCGGAAATACGAAGTCGCCAAACATACTATCGAAATAGTGCTTGTCGTACACAGAAATGTTCCAGAACACACTTTGATAACCGCGTGCAGCCGCAGGTTGATTAATCGCATACACAACGTGCTGTAAGTGATTTTCGATTTGCTTGCGGTGCGTGTTTAAGTAGTCATCACCGTAGTCTTTACGCGCGAAATAGTCGAAGTAAGTTAAGAACTCAACGGTTGCCACAGCGCCAGCGTATTGCGAGCTAACCGCAAAAACAAAATTCACAAAGGAGCCACAAAACGACTCTAAATGTTTAGGCGCCAGCGACTCACCACCGAGTTTCGTCAAGCCGTCCATTAAAAACGGATACATAGTCACTGACACGCAATATGGCTTCAGACTGGTCTCATCGTGCACGTAAATTTCATGATTTTCTATTTGACGTACGTATTCTTTCGCTAAGTTGTCGTCGAACAACGCCGCAATTTTGTTACTGACCTGCTTGCGGTTAACCTGTACGAAGAAGTCTTTCATCAGCTCAGCTTCTAAGGTCGCGATATTTTTCTGAGTAACGTTCGCGTTGGCGTCCATTTTCGAACCGTCCGCCGCATTCTGTGCGTTCAGGTAATCCGCAATAAAGTCTACTTTTTCTGAAACCTGGTCGTCGTTTAAACGCAACATAATTATTCTCCTGTCAGAAACTTGCAGTTCAGTAGCTGCTTTGTTCTTAAATCATAAAATTTTTGGTTGGTATGGGGGCTGTCTAAACCGCCCTTTTCGGCTATCCATGGCCCGGTTTTTAAGTACGTCAACTGCTCCCTGATGCGCAAAGAGACATCCTCGTAACCTGTATAAAGGCAGGTTTCCAGCCCTTCTGCGCGAACTCGTTTTAAGTGTTTTATCAGCGCTTCTGGTTGCCATTCACCGCCCAGAAACAACACGCACGTAATGAGCCCTGTGTACATAGTTAAGCGCTCCTGTAAGTAGTCTTCGGTCAACGCTAAACCGCTGCCGACTGGCCAACTGTCCACACTATGACAACCTTTACACCCGACCGGGCATCCGGTAATGGTGTAAGCTAATGCCACTTCACCCGGCACTTCCTGCCAAACAATCTGTTCAGAGCTGTAATGTAGCTGTTGCGGATAGCCTGCCATAAAAACTATATATAGAGATTAAATTCAAATATCGCACTACATATTGTGCCTTGATAGCATAGATGACATAAAACACTGTGCATTGATCAACTTCAAAAAACACGTTAAACACCTCTGGTGCAGGGTATAAAATACCTTTTAAGTTTTTTTTACCAATAAGGTTAAAAAAACCCTTTACTTTGGAG
>NZ_MUFJ01000023.1:0-62625 GCF_001996245.1 Salinivibrio sp. MA607
GTATTTATGTTCTTTTAGTTGATGTGATATAGTTTAATATATAATTTTTCTTCAGCGATGCATTAAGGTGTCTCGAAATGAGCTATGTAACAGAGCAGATACTAAAAAGCCTTCGAGACGCTCGGGTACGTAAAGGTTTTAGCCAGAGAGAGTTAAGTGCTCGTTCGGGTGTGCCTCAAAGCCATATTTCGAAAATCGAGTCTGGCGGTGTTGATTTAAGAGTATCCAGTTTGATTGCACTTGCCCGTGCACTCGACCTAGAGTTATTTGTTGCACCAAAAAAATCTGTACCTGCCATTAAGTCGATCATTCGAAGTAGCCAAGGGATCAGCGATGAAGGTGAGGCAATGTCGCCCGCTTATCAGTTAGAGGAAGACGACGATGACTAATCATGTCTCTACGCTCAACGTGTTGCTCTACGGTGAGCCCATCGCAACGATCACCAACGTGGGCAATGATAGAACACTTTTTGCCTTTATGGATTCGTACATTCATGACGAATCGCGGCCTGTATTAGGGCTTGGTTTTAAAGATTCACTGGGTGGCTTGCTGACTAACTTTAAACCGACCCAAACCAAGTTAACTCCGTTTTTCTCTAATCTTTTGCCAGAAGAAACCATGCGAAATTACCTGGCAGAGCGTGCCGGTGTGAACCCTACGCGGGAGTTTTTTCTATTGTGGGTACTGGGACAGGATTTAGCAGGCGCGATCACGGTTGAGCCAGCGGATGGTGAAGCCTTACCGCCTAATGTGCATCAAGACATTGAAGATGAAACGAAAACAGATGGGCCAATGCGTTTTTCATTGGCGGGAGTGCAATTGAAGTTTTCAGCTGTGCAGCAGGCAAATGGCGGTTTGACGATCTATGACTTTGTCTCGACCATTCCTTATATCCCCGATGATAGTGCGTCGCTTAAGGTTAGCCGTAGCGAGAAATTCAGTGATTTTACGCTGGATGAGCTATCACACTTAGCTGCTAAAGCCATGTTGCCAGAAAAATTGGTGTTAGATACCGCAAAGCAAACTGTAGCAGGCTTCCATGAAGTATGGGCGAAAGAAAAAGCGCATTTACCACTTACTAAGTCGATGATTAAGGCCATCGAAGAGCACTTACGAAGCATACCACTAGGCTGAAATTTGACGTGCGTGAAGGCAAGATGACGGCTATGGGCGATAAAACCTATTCGACGAGCAATGTGCGCGAGCTCTATCTCGCGCACTGCTCTGGTTGGGATGCGGCTGTGCCCGTCGATGCCGATCAGTGCGATTGCGCTGAATGGGTGGTGGCAGAGCGCGTTGCTTTTGTGGTTTGGCGCGTCGGTTGCGGGCGCTTTTGGTTGCGGTGGATTTGATATTGTTGCCATGCAAAGGTCACCACAAAACAGCCTGTGAGTAGCAATACAATGGTCGGGCCTGGTGCACTGTCGAGGTAAAACGACAGAGTGACGCCGCCCACGGCGGTGACTAAAGCAATTGCACAGGCAATCCATAACATGCGGCTAAACTGCTTGCTGAGCATAAAGGCGGTGACGCCCGGTGCAATCAACATCGCCACCACTAAGATAATCCCCACTGCATGTAAGCCCGCCACAATGGTGGCAATCATTACCGAGAGTAAGAGCCAGTGAAGCTTTTGCACTGGTAGCCCGAGCACGCTGGCTTGTGCGGGGTCGAACGAGAGCAGCATTAAATCTCGCCCTTTAAGCAGCACCAGCGCAAGCACGACTAAGCCAGTGATGGCGGCGGTGAGCAGCTGTTGGTGGTTAATCCCCAACAGGTTGCCAAATAGAATATGATCAAGGTGCAAATCAGACGGGAATTGGCCTTGCAAAATCAGCCCCAGCGCGAAAAAGCCAGAAAACACAATCCCCAGTAAGGTGTCTTCTTTCACACGGCTATTTTGTTTGAGCCAATGCACACTGGTGGCGCATGCGGAGCCCGCGGCAAAAGCGCCAACAATCAGCGGCAGGCCAAACAAGTTTGCCAACACCAATCCCGGCAGCACCGCGTGAGCCACGGCATCGCCAATTAACGACCAGCCTTTTAATACTAAATAGCAAGAAAGCAGCGCACAAGGCAGCGCCACCAAGACGGCCATTAGCAGCGCATCTTGCATAAAAGTCAGTTGATACGGATTCATTGCAGTGCCTCCTGACGTTTGGCGCGCCGCGCGAGGATCCCGTGTTTTGGGCCGAACACAAAGGCAGCTAAGAAGAGTCCCACTTGGGCCAGCACAATCAGTGCGCCGGCGTTAAGGTTAGCGAAATAGCTGATATACACCCCAAATAGCGAGGTGAGTATGCCGATGACACCGCTCAGTACCAACACGGGCCCGAAGCGATCGCTCAGTAAATAGGCGGTGGCGCCGGGGGCAATTACTAAGCAAATCACCAAAAAGGCACCGACACTTTTAAGTGCCGCCATGGTGCAAGCACTGAGCAGCGCAAAAAACAGCACCTTGAGCCCCACCACAGGTAAACCAATGCAGCGGGCGTGGCTTTCATCGAAAAAGGTCAGCATAAAATCACGCCATTTCACTGCCAGCACGGTGAGGCTCACCAAGGCAATGATCAGCATTTGCATCGCATCGAGCGGGGCAATGGCGAGCAAGTTGCCCAGCATAATTTGTTGAATATCGACCGCGACGGGCGAAATCGAGACCAAAAAGAGGCCGAAGGCGAAAAAGCTCGAGAAGATTAAACCGATGATCGCATCTTGTTTTATCTGGCTACGTTGGTGCAAAAACAGCATCACACTCGCGGCCATACCGCCGGCAACAAAGGCGCCGAGTGAAAAGGGCAAGCCCAGCATATAAGCGCCGGCAACGCCCGGTACAATCGCATGGGAGAGGGCATCACCCATCAGCGACCAACCTTTGAGCATCAAAAAAGCCGAGAGCAAGCCGCACACGCCGCCAATCAAGGTGGTGACCAGCAATGCTTTTTGCATGTATTGATAGGCGAGAGGATCGAGTAAGCTCATTCGCGCCGCTCCTGCGCGCTTTGTTCGCGCTTGCCATACACCACCAAGGGTCGTTCATCGTCGGAAATGACTGACAGCTCGCGCGGATCGGCGTCTTGGTGGAGTTTCTCACTGGGCATCACATACTGGCGCAGTTTGCCACCAAAAATGGCACTCAGGTTCTCGGTGGTAAACACATGTTCGGTATGCCCGCCTGCCACCACCGCGCGATTGACCAGCACGGTGCGATCGCAAAAGTCGGGCACGGTGCCAAGGTTATGGGTGGCAATTAAAATGGTTTTGCCTTCGTCTTTGAGCTCGAGCAACAAACGCATAATCGACTCTTCACTGGTGACATCTACGCCAGTAAAGGGCTCATCCAGTAAAATCAGCGGGCTGTGCTGAGCCAGCGCGCGGGCAAGAAAGACGCGCTTTTTCTGTCCGCCGGACAGTTCACCAATTTGACGCTGGCGAAAGGCTGTCATACCAACGCGGGCTAAGGCCTCATCCACCGCTTGATGATCCGCCGCTTTGGGGCGACGCATAAATGACATCTTGCCGTAGCGGCCCATCATCACCACGTCTTCCACTAACACCGGGAACGACCAATCGATTTCTTCGGATTGAGGCACATAAGCGACCAAGCCTGCTTTTTGCGCTTGCTTAATGGGAGTGCCGTTCACCGCAATGCTGCCACTGCCGGGATTCACAAACCCCATGATCGCTTTAAACAAGGTGGATTTGCCGCTGCCATTGGCACCCACCAAGGCAGTGATGGTTTGCGCTGGCAGCGAGAAGCTGGCGTGCTCAAGGGCACACAGGCCGTTTCGATAGACGACACGCACCTCGTTGACATCTAACACACTGGGCGTGCCATCGGTTAAATCATAGTGCGTCATGGCGCAACCCCGCTAACACGGTTTCTGTGGTCACTGTCAGTAAGGATAGATAATCAGGCACCGGTCCGTCAGCTTGACTGAGCGAATCGACATATAAAATGCCGCCATAGCGCGCGTCGGTTTCGGCGGCGACTTGTTTGGCGGGCGCATCAGACACGGTACTTTCGGAGAACACGGCACGCACTTGGTGTTCTCGTACGGTATCAATCAGCGCGCGAACTTGTTGTGGTGTGCCCTGACGCTCAGCGTTAATAGGCCATAAATAGGCTTCGTTGAGGTTCAAATCTCGCGCCAGATAGGAAAAAGCGCCTTCACTGCTTACTAGCCAACGCTGGGATTCGGGGACAGCGGATAGCGCGTCTTGCGCACGCGCGAACACAGCTTGAATTTTTGCCTTGTAGGCCTTGGCATTGGCTTGATAATGAGCTTGATTGGCAGGGTCGTATTTAATCAGGGCTTGCGCAATGTTATCAACGTATTGCATTGCATCAGAAGGAGACATCCACGCGTGCGGGTTGGGTTTGCCACGATACGGGCCCGAGGCAATCACAATTGGCGCCACTCCCTCAGATAAGATCACATTCGGTACCTTATCAATGTGCTGGAAAAAACGCTCGAACCAGCGCTCTAAGCCTAATCCGTTCCACATCACCACATCCGCATCTTGCGCGCGCAGAATATCTCCTGGAGTGGGTTGGTAATTGTGGATCTCCGCGCCGGGTTTAGTGAGAGAGACCACCTCGGCATGCTCGCCCGCTACGTTGGCAGCCATATCCGCGAGAATGGTAAAGCTGGTCACCACTTTTAACTTGTCCGCGTGTTTTAATTGGTCGGCGTGCGCCATCGGAGAGAGCAAGAGCGCCGCAATAATTAGCAGGTGTTTTCTCATAAGCGTTAATCTCGTTCATTATGCATGTGACTACGGCGCGATATCGCCAGCCGATCATACTTTAAAGATAACGGTTATGATAATCATTCTCAAGTGGGTGTTGGTAAAAAGGGCACACGAGGCGCCCTGTCGTCACGTTTCCTGTGATCTTTTACTAATCACGAATGGTGTCGTAGCGCGCCCATTCCATAATGGTCCAATCTTTCTTCTGCGCGTGCAGGCTTAAGTGCGGGTCGGGATTGACGGCAAAGGCGCTGTCGACTTGCTCAAGCAAGGGGACATCCCAGTGCGAGTCACTGTAACCATATGTGTGGCCGACAGTGTCATGACGGTCAGATAGCCATGCCTGCATGTAGTCGTGCTTGCCACGATAATCACGCACGCAATGCGATATGCTGCCCGTATATACGCCATTTAATGTTTCAAGCTCAATCGCAATCACGGTATCGAGTTTGAGCAGTTTGCCAATCGGACGCGCTAGGTGGGCGGCGGTGTTGGAAACTAACACACAGTGATCGCCGCGGTTGCGATGCCACTCGATACGCGCTAATGCTTGTGGTACCACCACGGGAGCGACGTGCTGATCGATAAAGTCGGTGGCCCAAGCAGCCACGGTTTGAATCGATTTTCCTTTGACCGGGATCAGCTGCACTTGCATATATTGCTCAAGGTTGATGCGGCCTTTTTTAAAATCCAAATACGCCCGCTTCTCTTGCTCGACCACGTTTTGCGGGGCGAGATTGCACTGGCAAAGGTATTCCAGCCACGCTTGTTTGGTGTCGGTAGCGACCAGGGTTTCGTCTAAGTCGAAGAATGCAATGTTAATAGGTAATGTCATAGCTAAACTAATTTTTCTGTATTATTGCCGCCATCGTAACTAGAGACTATGACGAAAAGGTTTCAGTGTTGATGCGACAAAAAAGCCTTGGCATGTGGCCAAGGCTTTTTTAGTTTACTGAGTCTAGCAAGTTACTGGCGAATGCCTTCTACGTGCAGCTCCATATCAACGTATGTGGCAGGGCCCATAGTGGGAATACCAAAGTCTTCTAGCTCCAGGCGGGTGTTACCCATAAAGCCAGCGCGGTAGTTGCCCCAAGGATCTTCACCGTGACCGACGAGTTCAGCGTCGATTTCAATTGGCTTAGTTTGGCCATGCAAAGTGAGATCGCCTGTAATGGTCATCGAGCCGTCGCCGTTGTCGGTTACGTTGGTGCTTTCAAAGGACGCTTGGCCATATTCGCCTACATCCAAGAAGTCACCGCTACGAATGTGCTTATCACGCTCAGCATGGTTAGAATCAATACTGGTTGTATCAATCGTCACCGACACACTTGATGCGCCAATGTTATCTGGGTCGAATTCAAATTGGCCGTCAAACGTATTAAAACGACCTTTGGTAAAGCTGTAACCTAGGTGTGGCACTTTGAAGTTGACCGAGGCATGTGCGCCTTTGGTGTCAATCATATAAGTGTCTGCCAGTGCAGGCCCAGATAAGAGTGTTGCGGCGCTCATTCCCATGGCTAACATGAGTTTTTTCATTTCGGGTTTCCTCCGATCATCTTCCGTAACGTATTGTCTTTATCTTTAAAATGGTGCTTAAGTGCCATAATGGCATGGCCTGCTGCTAACACAATCAAGGTGATGGCGACGTAGTAGTGTATATCGCCAGCAATGTCTGATTGATTGGGAAACAGCTCCCCTGCGCTCGGCACGGTAAACCAGGTGAATACTTCAATCCCGCGTCCGTCTGAGGTTGAGATCAAGTATCCAGAGACAAACAGTGTGGCAAGGAGCAGGTAAATAGTATGATGGCCTGCTGTTGCCGCTTTACGTTCCCAAGCCTTACCTTCAACGGTGGGCATAGTGTGTGTTGCTTTCCACACAAGTCGACCAACAGTCGTTATCGCCAGTAATATGCCTATCGATTTGTGCCAGTGTGGCGCAGTTTGATACCAACTACTGTAGTAGCTCAAGTCGACCATCCACAATCCGACAGCGAAAAGGCCAACGATAACGAGACTCGATAGCCAGTGTAGCGTACGCATAACGCGATCGTAGCTATTTTTCGGTGTCATTTGTTCCCGCTCCCAATTACTAATCCAACACAGTATATAAGGTGAACGGCAATATAGAAGCTGTTCACCTTGAACATGATGTTCGAATAATTCTAACGAACTCTGTGCGGTGTTACGACTCGTTAGCGGTCCAGCTTAGGCTTAATGAGACAGAGTCGGCAAATCTGAGTGCATGCGGCTTATCAATGGTCACTTGTGCGTAGCGCACCCAGTGATGATCACGTGTAATCTCTAAAACACCCGCAACCAGCTTTTCGAGTAAGAGAAAACGTCCGTTCTCAACATAGTCAATAATCGCTTTGGTTATATCTTTGTAATTGAGTGCATCATCAACGTTGTCTTCTTCACACGCCTTGTGGCCTGGATAATGAATCTCGACATTGATGACTACGTCTTGTTTTTTCTCCTGCTCGTCAGGATTAAACCCAATGTAAGTACGTAGGCGCAGGTTGGTTATTTTAATCACAGCGTCGTTCATAGTCGTTTCCTGGTCACGAAAGTTAGATAAGATGGCGGCCGCCATCAAGTTTGATGGATTGGCCAGTCATATGTTGACTCGCAAGGATAAATTCGCATGCATTCACCACTTCTTGCTCACCGGGGACCGATCTTAATAGTGACTTACGGCGTGCTTTTTCTCGATAGGCTTCATCATCGCCATCATTAAACATGATTAATGCTGGTGAAATACTGTTCACTTTGATTGATGGTGCCATTTTCTGTGCAAACGAGAGGGTAAGATTTTCGAGCGCAGCTTTGCTGGTGGCATAAGCGGTGTGTTTGGCACTGCCTTTTTGCGCGACATAATCGGTGAGATGGATAATATCACCCTGTTGCATCCAGCGGGGCGCGGCCATATTGATGAGATAAGGTGTTTTTGCATGGATTTGCATCATGTTATCAAACAGCGATGCAATATCTTGGCTGTGTTTCTCACTGTCCCAAGATGACGCATTGTGGATTAATGTATCGAAAGTGGGATTTAAAGCATCAATGTGGTCAATGAAGGAATAAACGCCCTCATCCGTTGAGAAGTCTGCGTGCAAACAACGCGCGCCCCGCGCCCTTAAATCGGCCACTTGAGGGCGATCGGTACGATAAGATAACGTTACCTGGTGACCCTGATTGAGAAAGTGGCAGGCGAGTGCGTAGCCAATGCGCTGTCCGGCGCCGGTAATCAATATATGCTTTGTTGTCACGCGTGTTCCTTTGCATTTATGTATGGATGGCATCAATAACAAGGATTAACGGTTCTATTACGTTTCATGCACTTATCGCGATCAAAGATAGCGTCATATTGCACATAACGATAGCATTTACCCAGTTAACTCGCTGATTTCGTGTCATAAGCAACAAAATTGACACCCGATGTCGTGTTTGAAGAAGGGAAAAAAGATGAAAATTTGCCAATGGGCGCAGCACAGTGAATCTGAACGTGTGTATCACGATACCGAGTGGGGCGTACCGACATTTGATGATCAAGCGATCTTTGAGTTCATTTGTTTAGAGGGCGCGCAAGCAGGATTAAATTGGCGTCTAATACTGGAAAAACGGCAGGCTTATCGTGACGCTTTCTCTCACTTCGATTTTTATCAGCTTGCCGCGGTGGCTGAACCAAATATTGCTGAGATCATGGCCAACCATGAGATTGTCCGTAATCGACTGAAGGTGGCCTCTGTGTTTACCAATGCCAAGGCTGCAGTAACGCTGGTGGAACAGTACGGATCATTGGCTAAGGCACTTTGGCAGTTCACTGACGGTGTACCGATTGTGAACCAGCATCAATCAGATGCCGATGTGGCTACTGCGACGGACGAGTCCCGTGCCATGAGTCGCTTTTTGAAAAAGCGTGGATTTAAGTTTGTGGGAGAAACCATTTGTTATTCGTTGATGCAAGCGCTGGGCATGGTCAATGATCATGTCGTCACGTGTCCGCGGTATCAACCCTGTTGCGAACTGGCCGATTCGGTAAAAGCGCACACTCAGAAGTAACGGCGGAATTGCCAGAATCGCGCTTGCCAGTAAGGATTATCAATTCGTGACACTGTCACACCCTTGGAAGCTGACGCATGCATAAATCGCTGCTCACCAAGGTAAACACCAACATGACGCAAGCCTGGGCGGATATGAAAGAACACCAGGTCGCCTTGTCGTGCGGATTGATAGTCAATGGCATAGCCGGTTTTTGCTTGGCCATGGGTGGTGCGCGGTAGTGGCGTGGCGAGCGCTTCTTGATAGACGCGTTGCGTATACGCTGAGCAATCGATGCCTTGGCGTGAGGTGCCTCCCCACCGATAAGGGGTGCCTTGCCACTGACGATAAAGTTGGGTAAGTACTTGGTCTAGCGCTTGATCGCTGACGTTGTCGGTTGACGACGGCAAAGGCGACACCGCAGGCGAATCATGCTGGGTTGCGCAGCCGGTAAACAATACACTGACAACGCTGATCAATAAAAGTGGTTTCACGCACTGCCCTTAATACAATTCCGCCCTGCCTCTTTGGCTTTGTATAACGCCTTATCCGCTAATTGTAAGACGTCTTCGGGCGTATCTGCCTGCGAGGCATCGGCATATCCGATACTCACAGTAATGTTAACGGGCTTTTTATCGCTCGCTCGCCCGCGTTTTTGTCGGCCTTGTTTGTCATCATGAGGGCGAGATTGATCGCGTAGCACTAACGGGTAGTGAGCAATATCTTCGCGTAATGCGTCGAGAAAAGGTAAACAGTGCTCAGTGGTTTTGCCTTTGAACAATAAGGTGAATTCTTCGCCGCCATAACGAAAAGCACTGGCGCCTCCCTCACAGCACGCCATTTGCTTAGCCACAAGCTTAAGTACATCGTCACCGATTTCGTGGCCATAGGTGTCGTTAAATTGCTTGAAGTGGTCAACATCGAGCATGGCTAAAGTGTAGCGGCGGCCAAGGTGTTTTAGTTCATCTTCGAGTGCGCGTCGTCCCGCAATTTCGGTGAGCCCGTCGACGAACGCTAATTGATGGCTGAATGATACTTGGTTGGCAACCAACAGCAGGCCTGCGAGTGAAAATACGAGTGACGATATGAACGGCACATTAAAAAACACCAAGGTAATCGTGCTGCATAATACGCTAATGAAAGCCGCATGATCTTCAATACTATTTTTGCGCAAAAGGCGAAGAGTACTGATACAAATTAAAATAGAGAGCAGCACAATCAGCAGCACGGGCATGGGGCTAACCGATGCCGCCCTGACTAAAATAGGATGCTGCTGAAAATAGGAAGATAACTCGCCGAATTGCTGCACCAGTAGCGCACACCACCCGATTTCCATACCTATAGCGAGAAAAAAGAACACCCCAAACCGAGAGGTGAGCTTTTGGTCGCGTACGATGATCATATAGAGCAAATTAATGGGCAGCGCGACTGCTAAAAGCAAGTACTCAAGATAAGTCGYCCCTTGCTCAAGCGGGGATTGAAGTCGCGTTAGGATAATCGTGTATCCCACTAATAAGATAATGACCATCATACCCACGCGTGCGCTTTTGAACAGATGGCTTAAAAGCAGCGCAGTGAGCAAAAGAAAATAGGGGGCAGCATAGATGAGGTTGTAATAGGGGGCGAGTGAGGTGACCAAAGGGTGATAACCTGCCGCGAGGAGTAGCAATAAAGCAATCGGGGTCCCCATTCGGACCGCAGATGAACGTAAAAGCCCCATGAAACCTCTTCAACGGGTTGAGGTAACACCATTAGCTATCACTTTTTAACGACTCGCTAGGCACGTAGGCTGTGATAATTGCAATGGTTTAATGATAAACGTTATTTAATGATTAGATTATCATTCTCCAGGAAAAAAGAAAGCCAAGCAATGGCTCGGCTTTCTATCAAGTCACCAACAGTAATTAGCTTTCAGTCGTGTCCGAGAGCGTGAATACCTGTGTTGGTTTGGCAACAATCGAACGGGTGGTCTCTTTAATATCAGCAATAACCACTTCTAGGCTATCGCCAAGCTTGAACTCAACGTTACCGTCGATAGTCACTGTACCTGTCTCTTTATCACAGACAATCCGGGTTTTGTTGTCCAAGATCAGTGAGCCAGGGATAAACGCCGGTGCACCATTTTCGAGTAGGCGGACACGCATACCCGCGCGGTTAATATCAAAGATCTCTGCGGTATACCGAGTCTGTGCTTCAACTTCTGGTTTGAGCAAACGGGTATAAAGCCAATCAGCCACGTCACGCTCGGCCATACGGTGATGTTTACGGTGGCCGGCAAGCTCTTCACCCACGGTATCGGCCGGGGCATTGGCTTCGGTTTCGCCGCGAATAATTGCTTTAAGCAAGCGGTGGTTGATCATATCACCGTATTTACGGATAGGTGATGTCCACGTGGCATAGACATCTAAGCCCATTGCGTAGTGTGGCGCTGGCTCATGACCAATCTCGCTGTATGCTTGGAAGCGGCGCAAGCGGTTATCAAGATAGGTGGTGTCTAGGCTGTTTAACCAGCGACGGAGTGCACTGAAGCCTTCGACGGTTGCTAGGCTTTCGCTGTCCGCCTCGCCGTCGTGCGCTTTTACCAGCTCGACCACATCGTCGAGCTTTTCACTGTTAAAGCCAGCATGGGTATTAAAAATACCGAACCCAAACGATTCGCTTAGCTTACGACCCGCGCAAATGTTAGCGCTGATCATCGACTCTTCCACAATGCGATTAGCAATACGACGCTGATCCGTGTGAATAGCAATCACATCGTTATCTTCACTGAGTTCAAAACGATAATCAGGGCGATCTGGGAAGGTCACTGCATGGGTTTCACGCCATTGAATGCGTGCTAACGCAAATTGGTGAAGCTGATGAATCTGGTCAGCGATCGCCGGTGTTTGCGGTTGCCACTGAGCTTGCTCGCCTTGCTCGATGTAATCCGACACCTTGTCGTAGGCTAGCTGGCCATGTGATTGGATCCATGCGGAGAAAAACTCTGCGTCATCGGCAATGGTGCCATCCGCGGCAATATTGAAGGTACAACAAAGTGCAGGGCGCTGTTCGTTTTCACGGAGGGAGCACAAATCATCACTGAGATCACGCGGTAGCATTGGGATATTGCGCCCAGGTAGATAAATGGTGAATCCGCGATTACGTGCAACCTGGTCGAGTTCATCATCCGCATCTATATAGGCGGTGGGATCGGCAATTGCCACTGTCATGCTAAAGCCACCTTGTGGGTTGGCTTCCACATAGAGAGCATCGTCCATATCTTTGGTCGATTCACCATCAATGGTCACGAAGGGAAGATCGGTGAGGTCACGACGCGTAAGCCCCTGCTCTAACATTGGCCATGCGTCTTTAGGCGCAGGCTCTTGGTTAGGCAGGTTGTGCTTGGCTAAGGTGACCCACCAAGGGGCAATTTTGTCTTCTGCGTCGGTGATCTTTTCACTGATTTCGCACAAAAAGTGGTCATCTCCTTTAAGAGGATGACGCGTCAGCGATGCAACGACCCAATCACCTTCTTTTAAGCCGTCTTGTGACAGGCCGCGCTTTGTTTTCGCGCGTAAGGCGTCTTTCATTTGTGGATTATCAGGCACGACATTCAGACGGTTACGAACCCACTGCACGCGACCGATAAAGCGATCCAAACTTGGTTCAACCAGTGTTTCTGGCTCTGCCACTTCCCGATCTTTTTCAGTACGAACAATGGCTTCTACGCGGTCGCCATGTAGTACCTTTTTCATATACGGTGGTGGGATAAAAAAGCTGGTTTTGTCGTCAACTTCGAGAAAGCCGAAGCCTTTCTCGGTGGCTTTTACCTGTCCTTCTTTTTTGGGCAGGGTTTCTTGGATCTGTTGCTTTAACTGCGCGAGCAGGGGATTGTCTTGAAACATAACTTGGGTCTCGATTAACGGATCGCCACACTATACGTATTCACTGTTTCAAAACCAACCCGTGGTAATAAAATCCTGTGAACCACACCAGGCTCCTCGTGCTCTGTTTTTTTTGTGTTTTTTTTGTCCACTATTTGTTGGCTTCATCGACAAGCTGCGAGATATATGTCCATGAGGTCTGTTTTTTGTGAACTTGTTCAACTTTTTCTGGCTTTTTCGGTGTAAATAGTGCAGAATATTCACCCTTAATGACTGAGGCCCGWAGCGCTGGTGACTAACACTGTATAAAAGACAGTGTTTCATGGTTGAGCAGAACGCTGAAGGGGCCCCGTTTCGCTACACTCATAGATTGGGATCCCAATGCAAGAATCTGTAACCAAATTTCGCCAGTTAGATCTGGCCGACACCCTTTTGTCTGCGCTTGACTCAATGGGCTTTGAAACACCAACACCTATCCAAGCCGCCTCCATTCCTGCACTCCTCGAAGGTCGTGACGCACTCGGTAAAGCGCAAACCGGTACCGGTAAAACCGCTGCTTTTTCACTACCGCTGTTGAATAAAGTTGACCTAAACCAACACAAACCGCAAGCGATTGTGATGGCACCAACGCGTGAGTTGGCGATTCAGGTTGCTGCAGAGATGAAAACGCTGGCACAAAACATCAAAGGCCTCAAAATTCTTGAGATCTATGGTGGTGCGTCGATTGTTGATCAAATGAAAGCGCTAAAAAGCGGCGCGCACATCGTGGTGGGAACACCGGGTCGTGTAAAAGATTTGATTAACCGTGACCGTCTTAAGCTTGACGAAGTTCATACCTTTATTCTTGATGAAGCCGACGAAATGCTCAAAATGGGCTTTGTCGACGACGTCACTTGGATCATGGAGCAGGCACCAGAAAGCGCACAGCGTGTTCTTTTCTCTGCGACCATGCCGCCAATCGTAAAACAAATTGTTGATCGCTTTTTGCGTGATCCCGCTCGTGTTGACGTGGCCGGTAGCAACCGCACTGTTGAAAAAGTAGAGCAACAATTCTGGGTGGTTAAAGGTGTCGAAAAAGACGAAGCGATGAGCCGTCTACTCGAAACCCAAGACACGGATGCATCGATCGTCTTTGTGCGTACTCGCCAAGACACTGAGCGCCTGGCCGACTGGCTATCAGCTCGCGGCTTTAAAGCGGCAGCTTTGCATGGTGATATTCCGCAATCATTGCGCGAACGCACGGTCGATCATTTGAAACGTGGTGTGATTGATATTTTAGTGGCAACCGACGTGGTTGCGCGTGGTCTCGATGTAGCCCGCATCACCCACGTATTTAACTATGATATCCCGTTTGATGCTGAATCGTATATTCACCGTATTGGTCGTACTGGCCGTGCCGGTCGTGCGGGTAAAGCAATTTTGTTGGTCCGCACCAACCAAATGCGGATGCTGCGTACCGTCGAGCGTGTTACTCAGACTAAAATGGAAGAAATCCAACTGCCGAATCGCGATAAGGTCGCTGAGGCACGTGTCGCTCAACTGGCCAGTGAACTGGCTGAGAAGAAAGATGGCGATGCGATGGGTCCATTCGTTGAACTGATTGAGCAACTACAAAACGATATTGACGTTGATGCAACCACACTGGCTGCTATGTTACTCCAGCGCCAGCAAGGTAAACGTCCTTTGTTCTATAAAGGCCCAGACCCAATGATCGCGGCAATGGATCGTGAAAAGCAGCGTCGTGAACGTCGCCGTGATGAACGTCCAAGTGGTACTGATCGCCGTGATACCAACCCAGCTGACTGGGATACGTATCAGTTAGATGTTGGCCGAGAGCAAGGCGTACAAGTAAAAGACATCGTAGGTGCGATTGCTAACGAACTTGGCTTGAACAAGCAGAATATTGGTGCAATCAAACTCGCACCTGCTCATACGTTTGTGCAGCTGCCAAAAACCATGCCGAAAGAAGTCTTTGCGCAATTGCAAAAACTGCGTATTCGCCAAAAAGAGACCAACGCACAACGTGTTGAAGGTCAGATCATGCGTGAACGTCGTGGTGGTGACCGTAACGGCGGTGGCCGAGGCCGTAGTGACCGTGATAGCCGCGGTGGCCGTGGTGAACGTCGCTTTAACCGCGATCGTGGTAATGAGCGTCGCGCGCCTGCACGCGGTGAGCGTCGTCAAGCACAATAAATAGTTTAAAGCCGAGCAGTGATGCTCGGCTTTTTTGTTTGTGTCTGCGATGTAATGCCTTGTTCGCAGGGTATTAACGACGTGGATATAGGGCTTTTCATTGATATTGCTATGATGAAACAAGGCCGATAGAGTTAGACGGCGAGGTGGACTCGCCATGCCACTGTTGTTACGCGTGGTAGGTAATGGAGCCTACACACCACGGCGTGTTAATGATGAGTTGCCCCTGTCATGATTAACTTTCAAAATACACTGCGTCTTCTTGGCATGCCTGTTTTATGGATGGGCATCGTGCAATTTGTTTTCGGGCTTTTGTCGTTGTTTATTTTTCGCGACGGTGTCTCGACACTCTTTTTCTATCCCTCCTTACTCATGATGCTGGCATCATTAGTGATTTCTTGGTTATTTCGTAAAAGTAAGCTCAATCAGGTCACCTTTCGCGATGCCTTGTTGTTTTCAACGCTGACCTGGGTGTTGGTGGGGCTACTTGGCGGAATACCAATAAAGCTAGTGACAGGCGTTAACTTTGCCGATGCAACGTTTGAATCTATTAGCGCACTGAGCACCGCCGGAGCAACTATTCTCAGTGGTCTCGATGACATGCCAGCGGCATTTCTGCTGTATCGCCAATTTCTCCAGTGGATGGGAGGTTTAGGCGTTGTTATCTTTGTGGTTGCGGTGTTACCCATGCTCAACGTGGGGGGCATGCGGTTGCTTAAAGCAGAAACGCCAGGCCCGATCAAAGATGAAAAGCTATCGCCACGTATCGCTAAGACCGCGCACTATTTGTGGGGGGTTTATCTGGTGATTACCTTGGCCTGCGCACTGGCGTATTACCTTGCGGGAATGAGCGCATATGATGCGATTGCACATAGCTTTTCTACGGTATCAACGGGTGGATTTTCAACTCATGACGCGAGTATGTGGTATTTTCAAAGCCATACGCTGCTTATGATTGCGAATGTCTTTATGCTATTGGGCGCGATTAACTTTGCGCTACATTTTCGTATTTTTCGCATCGGTTGGCGTGGTTTGAAGCTCTACATCGACGACGAGGAATCACGTGTATTTCTCATTGTCGTGACGTGCATGTCGGCAATACTTGGCTTATATCTTTATAGTGAAGCACGCTACGACTCGCTGTGGGCCTCTCTTAGCTTTGCTGCATTTCACGTGGTGTCGTTTATTACCAGTACCGGCTTCGGTGCTGCTGACTTAAGTACTTGGCCGGCGGCCACGGCGTTGTTTTTGGTGTTTTGTGCCTATCTCGGTGGCTGTTCTGGCTCAACCGCGGGCGGGAATAAAATTATTCGTGACATCATTACGTTTAAAATTATCCGTCGCCAACTTCATCAATTGGTTCATCCGTCGGCAGTATTACCGATTCGGTATCAAGATAAAGTGGTGTCGAACGATGTGACCCAAGCGGTCATGGCGTTTATGTCGCTTGCCTCGCTGACGACCGGTGTCTTCACGCTATTAATGATGACAACCGGTCTCGATTTTTGGTCCTCTTTTACCGCTGTTGTGGCATGTATTAATGTCCTTGGCCCTGGGTTTGGCGAAGTGGGCAGCAACTTCCAGCCGGTCACAGACACCGGGATTTGGATACTCAATGTTGCCATGATCCTTGGGCGCTTGGAGTATTTCACCGTCCTTGCACTGTTTATGCCTCACTTTTGGCGTTGGTGAACCTGGCGTTTAAACAAGCTGTGTCGAGGATTCGGGTTGCAATGAAGCAACAAATTGCTCGATATGGTGATAGCGTGTATAGGGGTTTAAAAATACAGCTTTTTCTCCAGGAATAAACAAACATTGCCCGTGATGATCAAACTCTGTATGGGCAATGGATTCTACCCAATTTGTTTGTAGCTGTTTGCCTTTGCGGTTGAGGAAGTGTTGACGGTGAAACAAGCTATGTTGAGTGATGCTACCCATTTTATCACCAACGTGGTGAAGTGACTGCTCTTGTTGAAAAACGGCATCGACGTTTAGGGTTGCTGAAGGCTGATATAGACGAAAGGCGACTGTTGGCCCGAGATTATCTTTCGCAACAACTTTGCAGTGAGGAAGTGACGATAAGTGTGCTTTCAGGTATTCGGCATTTTGTAAGCCGTGTCCTACCATTGTTTGATAGCCGCGCTTGCCAAGCATATTCAATGCGCAATAACTCCCATAGACACCCGCGGCACCACGAGAACATTCTATGGTCGACTGCAAATGCGTTTGCGCTGTTTTGTTTGACTCGAAATAAGAGAAGTAGTGCGGATCTTGTTTTAGGTACTCCATATCGGCTTGGTGCTTAAACATCACCAAGCTTGCGGTATAGGGGACATATCCCCACTTTTGAAAGTCGATGGTCACAGAATCCGCAAAACGGAGTCCACGAATTTTTGGCGCTAATGCATGAAGCTTCTCTAATAGATTGTTGTTCAAACCAATAGGGTTGGTGTCGAACGCGTAGTCATTAAACATGATCAGTGGCCAGCCGACGGCGGCATCAACATGAATATGTGGTTTCACCGTGACATTAAAGCGTTGGCAAGCTTGCTCATTAATGCGACAGACACGCTCTACATCGTCAATCGCAAATGTATCTGTCGTACCAAAGGTGAGTAAGACAGTAGGGACGGGAATGCCCTCGGCAAAACACTGATTGAGGGTGCGAGAAAAGTCATCCAGATCGAGTCGATTATTGCTATCGACTTCGATTCGGAGCGCTTGTCTGGGGATATCGGTGCCCAATAGACCTAAGTTCGTCATATTGGAGTAGTGACCCGCAAGTGAGTTAATCATGCGGAAGTCTTGCCCTTGCAACCCGCGTTGCCCGGAATGGGGGAACTGTTTTCTTAACCCCATTAAATATCCATACAAATTACCAAAGGTACCACCTTGCGTGAATATACCGGTAGATTGATCAGGTTCGTAGCCAATGAGATTGGCCATTTGCCGGACTAACGTCTTTTCTAACTCGACCGATAAACCCGCATATTCACTGTAGACCAGGTTAGGATTGGCCATTGTGGCCAGTAATGCACCGTGTATAGCAGGATCGCACGGTGCGGTAATCACATTTTCGACCGATCGAGGTGACGTCCAGTCTTTCGAATGGGTTGCCGCTTGTAATGCAAGTTTGGGAAAGGTGGTGGCGCCTAAGTCACTTTGTGTGGGGATCTCGGTTTGTTGCTTCAGTAACACATCACTGCTTTCAAACGCAGGCTGCATGCCATTCGCAAGCCAGTGCGCTAATTCTGGTGTGTGATAAATAGGCCAACGCTTAGGATCACGATTAAAAAAATGTTGGTGGATTGTTTGATACTGATTTAAAAAAACGGGCGTTAACGCGTGGGATATCAGTGAATGGGACATAACAACAACCTTTAACGATGGTGATCAAGCAGCAGTAGTGCCGCCTGATCACGATGCTTAAAGCAATAGAGAGTGATGGCCTTTGGCCAGTGACACTTAGCGCAATTTAAAGTTATTAACCATCCGATCCAACTCTTCGTTAGAGTGGGTGAGTGACTTGGTGGCGGCAGAGGTTTGATTCCCGCTATCCACGAGTTTGCTCACCATATCGCGGATCGACAACATATTCTTACTGAGCTCTTCAGCAACTGAACTTTGCTGCTCGGTAGCCGTTGCAATCTGTGTACTCACATCGTCAATTTCAGTGACCGATGCGCTCATAATCGTCAAGCTATTTGAGACTTCCGAGGTTTTATCAGCCGTGGTTTGACATTGCTCTTTGGTTTTTTCCATCGCTTCAACCACGCTGGACGTGCCATCGAGTAATGCAGTGAGCATGTCAGAGATTTCGGTTGTGCTGCTTTGTGTACGCGCCGCTAACGCGCGGACTTCATCGGCGACAACCGCAAAACCACGGCCCTGTTCACCAGCACGTGCTGCCTCAATCGCCGCGTTTAACGCAAGGAGGTTGGTCTGTTCTGAAATATCGCCAATCACGGTTAAGACGTCACTGATTCGGTTTGCATCTGTATTCATGCTGGTAATACGGCCCGACATTTCTTCCACCTCATCAACCAGCGCACTGACCGTGACGACAGCGTTATCAACCACTTTTAGTGACTGATTGGCTTCTTTGCTGGCCGCTACAGTAATGTTGTTAGATTGAGACACGTTCTCAGCGATACTCCGTGCGCTCTCGCTCATTTGAGTGATTGCGGTGACCACTTGCTCGGTTTCTGCTGAGTGAGCATCTAATACAGCTTCATTTTCACTGGTCGTTTGTGATAACTGGCTGATATTGGCCGAAATCGCCTGGCTGGACTCTGCCACGCTTAACATCATATTTTGTAAGTTTTCGACGAACCGGTTGAAGCCATCACTGATCTGGGCTAGGTCATCATTACCGTTAACGTCGAGGCGTGTTGTTAGATCGCCCTCGCCGCGAGAGAGATCAAGGACCGCTTCTTTAAGCTTAAGGAGGGGTCGATAAGAGACCTGAATAATGCCATAAATGGCGCCCAGGCTGACGATCAAGAGTAATATCCCTGTGCCTACCGACTCGATTTGAGCATCGGTGACTTCAGCCAGTGCTGTCTTTTGATCGACAAAGACCATCAAGGTCCAGTATCTCCCCTCGGTCAAATTTACCCGTTGAAAGTAGCCATCAAATTGGATGCCGCCATAGGGAAACGTGAGGTGACCTTTTTCATTGCTGCGGAACATACTCTCCATTTCAGAGAAGTTTGCACTGACTTGCGACGGTGTTTTACCAATATCATTCGAATCATCACTGGCAAAAAAGACCGCGTTTTGATCGGTGAGTGTGGCTGCGCCGCCCGCAAAGCGCATTTGGCTTACCTGAGTGATCACATTTTGCAGCGGAATGTCCCCCAGTAAGGCACCAATAAACCGTCCATTCTCAAACACGGGTGCGACGGCACTGATCACTTTCTCACCTGTTACTTTGTCCGTGTAAATTTCAGACAAATGAATGTCTTGGCTGGATTTAACTGCACGGTACCAATCACGATCGCGAAAATCGTATTCATTGGTGGTAATCCCGTCGCTYGAGTGATTTGACATATACGAACGGCCACTCTCGTAAGTCATAATCACATTAGCAATACCTGCCGTATCGGCAAGCATCCGTACCTGGGCAACATTCTCTGATTCGGTCAAATTTCTGGCAAAGTGCCCGGCGCCTTTTTCAACCGCGTTGAGTTGGGATTGAACTAATTGCTCTAATTCAAGCACATGGTGATCGACCTTATTTTGCGTTTGTTTCACCAGGGCACTGACCATGTTGTCACGTAATGACATCGCATTCAGCGAACCGAGGACGATCAGAGAGAGGGTCACGAGCAAACCCACTCCCAAAATAATGCGAGATTTGAACCCTAAGGTCATAGCGATTACCCCTTACTGAGCGTGCAGTAAACTGTCTAAAAAGTAAGGGTGAATTCCTTGCAAGGTGGGAACTTATTGCCCGCTTTTTTATGCGGTTATGATAAGACCACCAAGGAGTCACCCAGCTAACACTTTCTTTTACAAGATTGTCATTTTCTTTTAAAAGACTGTCAGTACAAGTTGCTTCATAAACAAAGAAGATTTCTTGATAAGAATAACACTAGAGTGGGTTCTACGATTTTGCCAACTTAAAAAACAAAAAATGTATGACAATCTAGCGTCATTTTTATCTTGAGTGAGTCATGAAAATCAGACAGAAGAAGATGGTTTAAAACGGTACGTGTGGTAGAGAGGGAGGACAAACGTTATCGTATTTGCAGGCTGAGTGCGGTTCGGCACCAACTCACCGTGTTTGGTGCCTGAGTATGTAAAACGTTGATCACGGTAAGTGTGAGTGAAGGACGGTTTCAGCGCTCGGTCGTATCGGTCGCCGTTTCAGGGATAATAAAGGCCTCAGGTTGAGCGCGATACTTGTTAACAGATGATAAATAGACATCACGTTGCCAATCCACCAAAACATTGGCTTCTTGTTCGTAAAGGCTTTGTGGCGCTTGGTTATTCACCACTTTCCAGACGGCATACGCAGCTTGTTTATCAAGCTCTATTTTTTGTTTTTCGTCAGCTGGAAGGTTGGCTAAGTTGATATCCATTAGTGCGTTCTCATGGTAATCGGAATGAATCGATCCTAACCGAGCAGGGTGTGCTCGGCAAGATTTACCCGCGATTAACGAGGTACTGACATTATAATCTATGTGTCTGTTACGCTGGTCGCCATGTATTGTATACCGACTGGAAAACAGAATGACGTTTGACGAGCAAGACAGACAAGCTCTGCACCAAACTTGGATGTCTTACAAAGCCAAAGCACGGATCACACAAAGCGAAATGGCAAAAAAGTTGGAAGTGAGCCACCTAACGTTTTCTCGCAGTATCCATGGTGATGGTGTACTAGAGAGCCGGTTTGTATTCGCCTTTTGTCATGTCATGGGCGTTGAGCCAAACAAAATTTTGCCCAGCTTACGTAATCGTGAGCAAGTTAGCCAAGACGTATTAGTCACCAACAAAGTCGTTGTTGATGGTGATATTGAAGCGGTTTACTACGAGGGCCATACGGTGATTATCGAATACCGTAAGCCGCTGGCGCCATCAGATGATACGACGCTTGAACGGGTTTCTTGAGCGACGAGCAGGTTCTGGCCGTTGTGGATCAGGCCTTTGTGAGAGCTGAGCCATAATTGCCGCACGTTCGTCGTCAGTCATTTTGCCCCAGTTGATGATTTCATCGAGTGTGCGCTTACAGCCGACACAGACATCGTCTTCACGACGACAATGACCAATACACGGGGTTAACACAGACGCTCCTTAACCTATCACGGGAAGGTAACGGACAGTCCGGCTGGCTACCCGTTACCTTGTTATGGCTCTTTGTTTTGAGTATATCGCGTTGTTTAACGTGTCACCATGCCTCTGGCTTGCTGGGCACGCTCTTCATCACTGGCTTCGGCGGACGCTGGGGTGACTAACGCGGTTTGGCACGCCGGGCGTTCAGCCAGTTTATCGATCCAGGCTTTTAACGCGTCGAGTCCAGTGACATCAATACCACTCCATGCATGAATTCTTGCCCAAGGCCACGTGGCCATATCAGCGATCGTATAGCTATCACCGGCAAGGTAAGAGTGACGTTGCAACTGATGGTCAACAACCTCAAGCAGGCGGCGCCCCTCTTTTTGATAGCGTTCAATGGCTGCGGGGATGTTCTCTGGGAAATAACGATAGAAGACATTCGCTTGCCCCATCATGGGTCCAACGCCCCCCATTTGAAACATCAACCACTGTATCGCTTGTGAGCGCGCCTTAGGATCTTCAGGTAAAAACTGCCCTGTTTTTTCCGCGAGATAAAGCAAAATTGCCCCAGACTCAAAGACTGGAAAATCGCCATGACTTTTATCGACAATCGCAGGAATACGCCCATTGGGATTAATGGCGAGAAAGTCAGGTTGTTTTTGTTCGTTAGCCATTAAATCAATGGGATGGAGCTGATAGGCCAATCCCATTTCTTCCAGTGCAATTGCGACCTTTTGACCGTTCGGGGTCGCAGCAGAATAAAATTCAATCATCGTTGCTCCTTGCTTTATCGGTAGGAGATTTATTCGCCACCAGGCTAATGAATTGGCTCTGATCGCGACAAGGCTGTTCGGTTCAGTATTGGGGCCAATGCGTTTTAGATCAATCAATGGGTTGTTATCTGTGTGATTGACCATGTAAGTGACAGTGTCACGCCATCTTGTTGCGGACGGTGAGCCGCGGTGAGTTGAGCTTGATGAAAATCGGCAATAAGACGCGCGATATAGAGGCCTAAACCGAGATGAGGTTTATCGGTGCCGTGATGAGCGGGTCGAACACTCACCATAGAGTGAAAGAGCTGTGTGCGCATATCACTCGGAAGCAGTGGCCCGGTATTAGTGACGGTCATGGTCACCTTGTCAGCATGCACGCTAAGCGCAAGCGTAATGGGCGCCGCACCGTCGTCAAATTCCACCGCGTTGGCGATCAATTTGTCGAGCAACTGCGCCAAATAATCGGGGACACCTTCAAGCGTGATGATCTGTTCAGGGAGCGTCAGCGCGAACGTCTTTTCTGGATACGCCAGTCGATACCCTTGAGTGCATCCATCTAGCAGTGCATTGAGGTTAACACGCTCTTTATCGGCGTTGTCAAAGCTTTGTTCTAGACGCGTCGCTTCGGTTAGCGTTGATAAAATGCCGGCAAGGCGTTGAACCCCATCTTGAGCGCGATTGATATAAGTAAGCTGGCTGGGATCGGTTTGGGTGTACGCCATATTTTCAAGCGAGGATCGTACGACGGCAATGGGCGTACGTAACTCATGGGACAGGCGCGAGGCCATTTTCTCTAGATACTGATTATAGCCAGCAATGCGTCCGACCATATCGGCAATGGTGCGTGACAGGCGACCAATTTCATCTTGGCTGTCTGCGGTTGTGATGGCGCCTGTGACGCGTCCTTGGCTGTCAATGGCGTGATCCGCTTCATGTTGTAAGCGACGTAAACGCTTAGCAATGTGCGAGCCAAATAACAACAGCAATAAAACGCCCGTGCAGATCACCGCGAGCATCACCGAGAAAAGCGTTTCGAGAGCGTCATTACGTAAACTGCGAATGCCATTGGTGGTTTCTTCAACGATCACCGCGCCCGCGACGTCATTGTTGAGCCAAATGGGATAGGCGGCGGAGAGAATCATAGCTTGGCCATCATCCGAACTGCGCCACCCTGCATAAGGGCGCCCTTGTAGTGCCTGCTGTGCCTGTACACCTTTGTAAATAGAAGCTTGTTGCATCGCATCGATAAAATGATCAGGTGGTGTCACTAACAAGCGATCGTACCAAGGGCGGAGCAGTGTATCGGTAAGCCAAGTAATCAATCCGTGGCGCGTTTGTGGCGCCGATGATGACTGCCAGACACCGTTTGAGGTTTGGATATCGCCATCTTTAGCAAGCACTCGGCTATGTGTATCTACGACCCAAACGCGCGACGCGTCATTATTCATGCGTTCAATAAGAGTTTGAATCGCGGCAGAGGGGGTCATAAAACTGCCAAGTGACGTCGGTGTGCGTGTGGAGGCTGTGCCAATAATGGCACGTAATGGGCGCTCGAAACTATCGTCCAGATCGTAGTAGGCCAGCCCGAGTTGTTGACCCACCCAATCTGATGGAAGTTTTATCTCAACCTGATAGCCAGTGTCTGTCGTACGCCATTTGGCGGCAATGGGTAAAGGTTGCGTCGGCCCCTCAGTTTCATGTTGATTGGACTTTACAGGCAATCCACTTGCTAAATGTGTCACATGGGCATCGCGTGAGCGTGGATCTTGGCTGAGGGCCACGCGGTAAAACGCGCCTTGGGGAGAGGTTAGTGCAACAATAAGATGATCCTGACTGGTGAGATCGCTCTGATCTTGCGAAGGGGTGGGGGTCGCATCGACAATATCGAGCGCTAAGTAGACGGCGTGGTCATTGCTTGCTGTCAGTACCGACAGGGATAGTTGCTCGCTGTGATAGGGGCGTTGATTGAAAATTAACCCGTCACGCTGATAGTTGCGCTGATGCTGCTGATAGCGTTGCCACTCGCGTAGATCACCATCCAGAGTAATGGGGTGGGTAAGCCGAAAAGCATGCAAATCTTTACCTGGATCGAGGCGCGTTGGTGAGTGACGATGAGTGAAAAGTGCCGGTCGGTCGTTCATCCCCATTGCAAATGCGCGAGCTGTGCCCATCAGAGTTTGTTCTTGGCCCTGACGTAAGACGCTTTCCATCTCCCAGACATATTGATAACCCAGGTAAGGCAAGAGCAATAAAAAGCTAGAGAGCACGACAATTTTAGTCCGGATCCCGACCAAATAAGGCCATAAACCTTGAGTTAGCCGACGCCATCTTGCCATTATATTGGTGCCTCATCCCAGCGATACCCCATGCCATAGACCGTTCGAATACAGTCAAACTGGTTATCAATGGCCATAAACTTCTTCCGAATCCGCTTAATGTGCGAGGTAATGGTACTGTCATCCACAACAGCATGTGCCTCATCCATTAAAGCTTGTCGGCTCTTCACGTGTCCCGGGCGTTTAACCAGGGCATGGACCATCCAAAATTCAGTCACGGTAAGATCAATCAGCTGGTCATGCCAGTACACACGCATACGATCAAGATCGAGATAGAGCGGCCCAGATTGCAAGCGTTTGTCTTCTGTCGACGGTGCTTGTGCTAAGAGATCGCTACGGCGAAACAAAGCGGCAATACGCGCCATCAAATGCGGGAGCGACACATCTTTGGTTAAATAATCGTCTGCTCCCATCCGCAATCCCACCACGGTATCGATATCACTATCACGCGCGGTCAGAAAAATAATGGGCACGGTCGCTGATAGTGCGCGTAATGCTTGGCATAGCGCAAAGCCGCCATCAATTTCATTGCCTAAACCAATATCAATAATGGCTAAATCAGGTAGCCGCTGCTCAAAAGCGGTTTGGGCGGATGGACGATCGGCGTAGGTATTAACCTGATAGCCTTGGCGACGAATCACATCGGCATAGTTATCGCGAATGGCGGCTTCATCTTCAACAATTGCTATCTGCTTCATGGTACGGGATAGGTCACGAGTGTTGCAGTGACTATACCCAAACTCAGCGCAGAGAAAACCCCTTTTGCCGGATTCCGCGCAATTGCCATATTTTTGCCATTATTGATCGTCACATTGCCATTTTTATAGCCGTAAATTGCCTGATCCGCTTGTTTTAATGTCCTCATTGCCAGCACGGCACAACACCCACTCTTTCGAGGACGAGAACACTATGGATATTAAAAAAGCACTCACACATTCTGTATTTGTGGTTTCTATGTTTGTTGTTGCAACACCACAAGGCATGGCCGCCACGCAAGTCGAGCGAGACAAAAAGCCAGAACTGATCGGTATGGGCAGCGGTGCTATTGCTGGTGCAGTGGTCGCAGGACCGGTCGGTGCGGTGGCTGGCGCCATCATAGGCACAGTGATGGGGCAAAATGCGAGTTTTGAAACTCTTGCGACTGAGCAGCAAGATACGATTGAAACCATGAATGCGAAAAATACGCAACTGAGCCTTGTCACGCAAAAATATAATGAGGCGCAGTTAGAGCTTGCCCGCCTGCGTGCAGAGCAACATTCTATTGAGGACATAGACTTGGCGATGAATATTCAGTTTCGAACCAGCTCGGCCGAGATTGAACCTCACTTTATGATTCAGCTGGATGAATTAGCGAATTTTATCCAACAAATGCCCGAGGCACAGTGGCAGTTAGCCGGTTACGCGGATCCGCGTGGACGTCAATCTTACAATCAAGATCTGTCTGAACGCCGTGTACAGGCGGTGAGAGATTACTTGGTGTCAGTCGGGGTTAGCGCGAATCAGTTAGATACGATTGCCTATGGCGACAGTCAGCCACTGGCCGATCAAGCCAGCAATGAGGGCTTTTTCTTTGACCGTCGTGTCACCCTTTCACGTGTCAAAGGCGGGCAAATGGCACAGGCACAGTAATCGTCGCTTTATCGTTTTGGGGCTGGGCTACCATGCAATGGCCTAGCCCATCGCAAATGTTACAGAGTTATCCTCGGCAACCAAGGAAGATACCATGATTAGACCGGCAACCCTTCACGATATTGATGCTATTTGCGCCTTGTGTGTGCGCTGTCAGCCTGATCCCCTTTCGTTGAGTCAAATGAAGAAAACGCTCACCGACTTGATTCACGCAGAGGATGCTAATGTCTTAGTCGCAGAACTATGTGGATTGGTGGCAGGCGTGGTGGCATTCAACGTGATCTTACAACTGGATAAATCCAACCATTTAGGGCGTATCAGCACCATTATGGTAGATGAGCACTTTCGGGATATGACCCTCGGCCGACAGTTGCTCAGTGCCGCGGAGACCTATTTATTGGCAAGAGGGTGTGATCAGATTGAAGTGGTCCCAAGTTATCACAAAGCCGATGCGCAAAGCTTTTACCTGCACTGCGGTTTTCAACTCACGCCAGAGCGACTGATTAAAGCGTTAGCGGCGTAGCCACGCGCCAAAGGCTTTATCTTTGCCACTTTGCGGACTGGGGAGCTTGGTTGGCCATTCGCCAGTCGCTTCCCAGATTAACAAGGCTTGTTTGGCCGCGAGGCCGCCCCCGTAGCCAATTAATTGCCCTTGGCGGCCAATGATACGGTGGCAAGGAATGATGATAGAAATCGGGTTTTTGCCATTCGCGCCGCCCACCGCTTGGTTGGCTTTTGGATTGCCGATGGCATTGGAAATGGTCTGATAGCTGGCAGTGTGCCCATACGGAATGGTTTGCAAAGCGGCCCACACGCGGCGTTGAAACGATGTACCATGCGGGGTAAGTGGCAGAGAAAATGCCTGCCGCTTTCCTGCAAAATATTGATCTAGTTGACGGCATGCTTCATCCAGTATGGGGTCACCGTCGGGCGCGATGCTTGCCGCTGAGGATGACGGTGCTCGGCGAGGCAAGTATAGCCCCGTGAGCCCATTGGTATCCGCTTCTAATGTCAGCATGCCTAATGGCGATGGATATCGGATAACTGGCATGACACATCCCTGTGGTCGATGATTACTTCTTATCTTGATTGCAATAGGCGCAGGCTGTTAAGAACGCATGCTCTTGAAACTGCTTTAAGCCCAATTCTTTTAGATTGACATCGATCGGGTGGCGTTTGAGTGTTTGCTTCATGATGTTATTAGGCAGCACTTCTGCTTCAACCCCATCGATAAGCTGCAAGACCGCTTCCATTTTAAAGCCCGCACTGCTTCCGGCGAATTTACCCTTAGTTTGACGCTCGCGGATCACAATCTTTTCTACTTGATAGTCTTCGACCAGCTTGCTCATGGTGCGGTGGAAATGTTGAATGCTTTCTTGTGATTCGGGTGATGGCACATTGATTTTCTTTGCTCGACAATCAGGTACCGAAAAAAGGTCATTCTCGCTATCTAGCAATACCAGGTTGGCTTCGTTGCCTTTTAGATCAACCGCGCATACTCTCATTGTTTTCTCTCTATCGTTTATTTAGCAAAGCCACAGTCTTTGGTGAAACACAGCCTTTGGCCAAAACAACCTTTGGCCAAAATGGTCACTGAGGCGGGGCAGTATACGCAAAAGCGCCTGCGACGTCACAGGATTAACGAAATGCGTCGACACAGATATCTAGTGCCCCTTCACTGGTAGCGCGTGCGATGCGCAGATCGTGGCGCCTACCCAAGTCGATATACTCCACCTCGCGAAAATGGTTACTGCGCACGGAGTAGAAGGTTTTCACAACTGGACGCGTGATGTCATCAAGGTTCTCTTGCCACACTAAACCAATACGCCCATCGACAAGTTCCACTAACGAACCAATCGGATAAAAGCCAATACACTGAATAAACGCACGCAACAAAGTGGGATCCAAATGAAACGGAGTCAGTCCCATCATGATTTTAAACGCTTCTGACGGTGACATGGCTCGCTTATAGCAACGATCGGCGGTGAGCGCATCATAGATATCGACAATGCCACTCATGCGGCCAATCGTATGTATTTCTTCACCTTGTAATCCGTTAGGGTAGCCATTGCCATCAAGCTTTTCATGATGCATCAAACTGACATCACGTGCGGTTTGCGATAAATCGGGAATACTGTCTAACACCGGTTGAGAAAAGACCTGATGGAGCTTCATGTGATCGAATTCTTCAGCGGTCAGTTTGCCAGGCTTATTCAAAACCTCATCGGCAACTAATACTTTACCAATATCGTGCACAATTCCACCCACAGCCAACTCTTGTAAAGTATGGTGTTCGAATCCTAAATGCTTACCAAAATTAACCAGCAAAAACGCGACGTTAAGCGAGTGCTCCATCAAGTAGGCACTTTTATCTCGAATACCACTGATCCAGGCAACAGCGTGCTGTCGTTCAAAAATATTATCAACAATACTGAGCCCTAAATCCTCGATAGGCGTCATATCGATAGGCTTATTGGCGTAGATATCTTTTAATAACCGACAAAGCTGTTGTTTTGAGGCATCGATTAATTCTCGGGCTTTATCCATATCCGCGCCTGTCGCGGCATACTTCCCTCTGACCAAAGGGCCTTTGTAGTGGATCTCATCCAAGTTTAACAGTTGGTCCGCATCAACCCAAATATGCTGCACCCCACTTTGACGCAGCTTTTCAATCGTTTCAGGTCGACGCACATAGCCAGGCTTTGCCATGCGTGTGCGGGAGTGTTCAGTTTCGATGTGTTCAACATACATGCCAAGGGTTAGCTGCTGTATACTAATTTTTTGCAACATCCTAGATTGCCCTTCCTGCATCATCATCCCGATATGAATATCGGAAACAGTATTGCTCAAAGGGCGTACCCACGCTATTTAAATGCGGAGAAAATTAAGTTTCTGTGCGGACAAGACCAGTAGCTCTGTGATGCGCTATGTGTGATATACTCTCGCGCTTAATATCTATCTTTCTGAGCGTTTTATGCAGATTATTGCCAAACATACAGATGAGCGGGTGCTACCGCTAGAGAGTAAAACCGTTATCAAGCGTGATGCAGCACGCGCGATTGTTTTGCAGGGTGATGAGATCTTACTGATGTATACCGCACGCTATGATGATTATTCGTTACCCGGTGGCGGAATTGACCAAGGGGAAACCCAAGAGCAAGGCATGATCCGCGAACTGCAAGAAGAGACGGGTGCTCGAGGTATCCGGGATATTGAACCGTTTGGCTGTTTTGAGGAATATCGTCCTTGGCATCGCGACGGCGCCGATGTGATGCACATGCTCTCTTACTGTTTTTATTGCCAGGTGGATCGTGAGCTTGGAACGCCGACATTTGAACATTATGAGCGACATAATGGGATGCGCCCGGTATGGGTACGTTTGGATCACGCGATTGCGCATAACAAAGCGGTGATGGCAAACAGCGACAAAGCGGGCCAATCGTTGGTACGAGAAACCATGCTCCTTGAGATGATTGCTCAGCAACGTGATAGCACCCAGCAAGCCACAGCGTAATCGGGTAGGACCCCTTCATGGACAAAGCGCAACTGATTAAATTGGCCAACATGCCCATGCCGTTTGGCAAATACGCCGGCCGTGTATTGATTGATCTGCCTGAAGAATACTTACTGTGGTTTCAAAACAAAGCGGAATTCCCCGACGGCGAGCTCGGTGACTTGATGCAATTGTGCTTGGCACTCAAGGTCGAAGGCTTAGACAACGTCGTTAAGCCTTTGATTCGCCATGATAAAGCGCCAAGATGAGCATCAATCAAAACGTCGAGTCATTGACGCAAGTAGGTACAATCGCGACGAAAGTAACGCTCAATGTGTCATGATTGCTTAACGCGCAATCACCCATTGGTGGTTGTCGTCAGTCGCCTCCATCATTGCGCGTAGAAGTTGTGCGCGGGCGTCGTCAGTGGGTGCAATCACATCATAAATACCGCTTATCGGCTGGCCGTTTTCTTGAGTGTCGACCCGCATGGCGGCGGCGCAGGTTTCACCATTTTGGGTGCCAATGCATAAAGAAACGCCGGCCTCAGCGACTTCTACGCCATCTTGAAGCGCTAATTGTGCGAAGTATGCCAGCATGTTTGCATGATCTGATTCTGGCCACTGTTTGGCTTGAAGCTTGGCGTATTGGATCATTAGTGGATGGCTATCAACCCAGTAAAGCGTTAATGGATGAGTGGCTGGGGCCGCAGGCATAACGAAGGGTTCAGGTGACTGAGTGGCGGCGTGATAGATATCATAGCCGGTGAGGCTTTCTTGGGTTGGAAACTGAGCTTGTTTGACATGACAAGCCATCCAACGTTGTTTGATATCAAAATGGGAAATAATTGCCGGCGCGTTCATAAACACCCTTTTCATTGCCTACAAAGGAAACGTATCATAACCGAGTCGGCGTCTAGAACAAACCGCCCCTCGCCAATGCCCGCCAATATAGCCTGCTAGAGATCACAGCTTAAGTGTGAGTGATTTAAATATGAGCAGACGTCATGTACTGAGTTGCGTAAAATAGGAAATAGAAACCCCATTTATTGCGATGATTGAGTTCCTCTTTTATGTCTGGTCAGCGACTGCGTGCACAATTTACCCGCCTTTATCACCACTTTAACGGCGAAGATACAGATACAGCGTTACAAGCGATCGCCGACATCCTCGTGTGCACGCGGCGCAATGCGCGGATGGTCTTGAGTAAGTTAGAGGAGCATGGTTGGTTAACATGGCAACCCTCTGTTGGGCGAGGCAAGTTGTCACGTTTAACCTTCTTACGCAGTGAATCGGCATTGCGCGAAGAGCAGGCGGCGCAATGGCTTACACAAGGTAAAATCGATCAGGCTTTAGCCTGCTTGGATCACGATTCCACCAAGCTGGTCACCTTGATTCAAAAGCAAATGGGGCCGAGTACGCAAAATGGCCGTCAAATTGTGCGTTTGCCTTATTACCGTCAATTAGAAGAACTTGATCCACGTGGACCACTGCGCCGCTCAGAACAGCACTTGGTGGGACAAATATTTAACGGCCTAGTGCGCTATCGGGGCAATGATCGCATTGTCGTTGCCGATTTAGCGCATCATTGGGATGCCATATCCGCAAGCCAATGGCGCTTTTACTTGCGACCGGGTGTTCGGTTCCATGATGGGCGCTTGATGACGGAGCATGATGTCATTGCTAGTCTTTCCAACCTCGCGACTCGGCGCTTTTTCGCCCATGTGGCAAGTGTGACATCACCTGGGCCAAGAATGATTGATATTCACCTCTCTTGCCCGGATCCTCTTTTCGATCATGCGCTCACCCTCCCTGAAGCTTTAATTCTCCCTGCTGATTGTGATCATGATAAGCAATTTGCCTATCAGCCTGTGGGGACAGGCCCGTATCGCGTGGCTGAACGGCAAGCGCATCGTTTGGTGCTGGAAGCATTTGACGATTACTTTGGCTATCGCGCACTGACCGATGAGATCCAAATTATGGTATTCGACGAAGCAGCCATGTGTTATCTCACACCAAGTACCACGCTCACACCCGAGCGACTGGCAAGTCATCAGACGACGTTGAGTCAAAAACTCGAAATGGATCAGGGGGCCGGATATCTGTTGCTTAATTGTCGCGATGGGCTCGCCAAACAGCCAGTGTGGCGAGATTACTTACACGCCAAGTTGTCATCGCTGCAACTGCTACCACGCTTAGCCGCGCACGGCATGGGGGAGTATCGATTATTCAACGCGTATGGATTAATGCCAGGCTGGATGCATTATGTGCAAGCGGAGCGTGAGCTGACCGCGCCGGGCCCGACCTCTTTGACAGTCGCGTATTTATCAGACCACCCCTTATACCCGTTGATTGCGCAAGCCATAACCAAACATTTGTCTGAAGAGGGCATCACGGTGAATGTTTTAGCGCTATCTCCGGCGGAATATTTTAGTGGTCGTTACAGTCGCAAAATTGATATTTGGTTGGGCGCGATGAGCTTCGGTGAGCGCGGACAGGTTGGGTTATTCAACTGGCTTGGTACGCATGATTTGGTGTTACATGCCTGTACGGATGCGCTTGTTACCAAGATAGAGACAGAAACACGACGTTGGCGTGAAACACAAGATGATCATTGTGCTGAAACCTTGGCGCGTTGCCTGGTTGAACACCAGATGATCCCGTTATTCCATATTTGGATGGGAGTCATGGCGACGCCAGATTTACAAGATGTCGCGTCTAATGCCGTCGGATGGTTTGACTTTAAATCGATATGGCACAAGCCCGGTTAAACCGTCGTGTGCTCTTCGAGGCCAAGTGAAAAAGTCGCTGTCATGAGCAAGTATTTGTGCAGTGGTAGGCTGTCTTTTATCCGAAATAGAGGATGAAAGATACGATAGCGTCCTTCGGTTAACCCGAGGGGAGAAATGGAATCTGAGAGGCTAGTGGTTGCAGATACGAGGCGAATACCTTGCGCTCGATAGGCATCGGCATGAATGGGCTGGTGGCCTAACCACCATGAGGGAACGGCTTTACTCGCGTTCGTCCGGTCAATCCAGTGATCGCTCACAATGATCACGCGTCCAGGCTCAGAAGGGTCAGTGATACCGTTGTTGAGTAGCCAAGCTACATCACGAACTAACGCGTCTCGACAGGCATTATTGCCACTAAGTAAGCGGTGCGCAAGGATATAAATCGCGCTGTCATCTAACTGGAGTTTGTACACGGTCTGGCTATGAGGGCGAGTGTCGTCGAGAAGATGAAACTGTGCCGGTCTATCATGCGCTTCAAGCACACGCATCAAGCGACGCGCTAACGCTTTACCCATATGCGTATCGCGCATGCCTCGATTGTGAACTGTCGGATAGTGATGTTCGCACAGCTTGACACAATCTTGCTGAAACTGGCGCAGTGCCAGCGAGACCAGATCATCTAACAAAAACGTTTTACTCCTACCAAAACATCGACACAGCGTTTGTGGCCAAATCGCCCAGTTCAAAGTATGTAGTATATCACTTAAATCACCTAAAAAATCAGCGAGAAACGCTACTTTGTGCGCACTTTCTCATCGTATACCATTTTACGCCAGCGGCTAACGACCGG
This sequence comes from Salinivibrio sp. MA607, assembly GCF_001996245.1. Taxonomy (NCBI): domain Bacteria; kingdom Pseudomonadati; phylum Pseudomonadota; class Gammaproteobacteria; order Vibrionales; family Vibrionaceae; genus Salinivibrio; species Salinivibrio sp. MA607. The sequence continues at coordinate 33,444 of NZ_MUFJ01000023.1, forward strand.
CTTGCAGCACCTAGGTCCGGCAAGAATTTGCTTTTTGTTGCGAGCCTATTTGGTGTTAGGTTGGTGAGAAACAGGGGTTTGAAGTTATTGATAGATAGACGGGTGTCATCGGTATTGAGAGGAAAACCAAGCGTGAATATCAAGGAGCAGCTGGGGCGCGTGTTTATTTTTAGTCACTGCCTATCGATGCGTGGGCCAATGATTCGGCTCTCGACACGGGTAGGGTTGCTGCTATGGATACTTTATATACCCACCGGACAGGCTGCAAGTTACCTGTTACCCACGGACGGAAGTCGGTTAGTCGGATCCCTTGAAACACATCAGGTTGAAGAGGGCGAACACCTTGAAGCCATTGCCAAACAGTATAATGTCGGTTTTTTAGCGCTATTGGCGCTGAACCCAGGTGTGGATCCCTACTTACCTGAAGCGGGCACCTTGATACGTTTACCTCAGCAGTACTTATTGCCGAAACCGCCCCATGAAGGGATTGTGATTAACTTGGCTGAGCTTCGCCTTTATTACTTTCCCGCGCAGGATGCCGCGGTTACCGAAACCGGAGAGCCTCTTTCATCGACAGAAAAAAACACCCGTCGGCGTGTTCATATCTTTCCCATTGGTATTGGACGGATTGGGCGAGATACGCCAAAAATGGATACCTTCATTAGTCAAAAGCGAAAAAATCCGACATGGACCCCGCCTCAGAGCATTAAAGATGAATACCGACAAACGCGCGGAATCAGCTTGCCCGATGTGGTACCCGCCGGCCCTGATAACCCCCTGGGTAAACATGCGTTACGCTTGGGTTATGGGCATGGTGAGTATTTAATCCACGGGACCAATAAATCGTTTGGGATTGGCTTACGGGTCAGTGCAGGCTGTATTCGCTTGCGGCCGAATGACATTGCTTGGTTATTTGATGCCGTGGATGTTCGTACGCCTGTGCGTATTATTGATACTCCGACCAAAGTGAGTCTTGAGCCTGATGGACGTGTAATGGTTGAGGCGCATCGCCCGCTCTCTGATACGCCTGATGAGGCGGATAAACGCATCACCCGAGCACCGGATCCAAGGATTTTATCTTTATTTAAGCACTTTGGCCTGTCAACACAGCGTTACCGAGCGGCTTTAGTGGTACAAGAGGGGCTCCCGATTGAGGTGGCTTCTCTCACGTCAGCACAACAGGAAATCTGGCGACAGATAGAACAACAATCAACGTCTCAAGCAGATACGTTTGTCCCGTCAGTTAATCGCCCGGGAGTCAAAAAATAACAAACGGCGCATCGTGCGCCGTTTATTAAGATAGCTTACCGATTTAGCGTCTATTTATTTCAACGATGAGTAAGCGTTGTTAAAAGCTTATTTTGTGTATGACTGCGCCATATTATCAATGCGCTTATTCGCACGTTTGGCTTCATCATAGGCCATGCCTGATGTGTTTTTCGTCTCACTAACGTCATTTTTCATCATTGAAACGTCATTGGAGAGCGCGTCGACCTTTGCTGATAAATCATTGACGCTTTGTTGTAATGCAGTGGTATTGGTACAGCCTATCAATAAAACACTTGATACGACCGCAGCTAGAGCCATTGGACGGATTTTCATAGATAACCTCGACTGTTGTTTAAAATCGTCATAACGTTAGAAGTATCACGCTTAGACGTGACCACACCTAACCTTAGACGCTAACAAGAGATTTTGCTTGCCAACCCTTCACTTAGCTATCATACCTTGACGCAGTTAACACGAGATGACCGCTTTCGCCTTTTTTGGCTATTTTTTGTACAATCTTGCGGCCGCCGTTACTGCCTCTTATTCGCTACCGCTGTGATGTTTCATGCCAGCCATGACGGTTTTTACCGGAATTTGCTTGGTTAGCGTGTGGCCATCAGCGGTGGTTAATGTCAGTGAAATATGTTCCCCAACCTCTAAAGGTTTTACCAAGTCAAAGAGCATCACATGCAAGCCCCCCGGCTTTAGAATAACTTGCTCGCCCTTCGGCACTAAAATTTGCGCGATTTGACGCATTTCCATCATGCCATCCACCATGGCGTGTTCATGCAGTTCAACCCGTTTGGCGGCTGGTGTGCTGGCGCTCACCACTCGTTTTAGCACCTTACTTTGGTTATCCAACACCATAAAGGCCGCACTGTTGGGCGCACCAGGAGCACTCGCGCGCGCATAAGCATCATGAAGAAAAAATTCGCCATGCGCATGCGCTAGGGGAGCCAGTATAAAAGCAATAGCGGCAATAAAAGGCTTGAGAAATTTCATTGTTATTCCTTATTGTTATCAGTTACCCGTTGAACGGCGGCGACCAGCATGTCGGGGTTTAAGGTGTGTGGGATTTTTTCCAAAAGCTCGCCATCAGGCGAGAGAAAGTAGAAAAAAGAGCTATGGTCAACGGCGTAGTCCATGGCAGAGTCTTCCAGCTCGGTAATGCGATACAACACACCATAGCGTTTCGCAAGTTGATCAATTTGCGCCTTGGAGCCGCTGACGCCTGTGATTAGAGGATGGAAAAAATGCGCATACTCGGCGGCTTTTTCGCTGGTATCACGTTTTGGATCCAGCGTGATAAATACAGGCGATACCGCCTTTTGCGTCGACTCTGGCAGCGACTTTAATGCCGCCGACAAAACCGCAAGTGATGTTGGACATACATCAGGGCAATGGGTGTAGCCGAAATAAACAATCCTTGGTCGGGGATCGTCAACATTATATAGGTCGAAAGGCTGGCCATCGGACTGCAACGCGCCAGCTTGCGCTTGTTGTTGTGTTTGTTGGTAATTGTCATAAAGGGCGCGTGCGCCTAAGCCAACACAAACGGCAATAATGGCGACTAGCCAAGCTTTTTTACTCATTATCGCTCCATGCGTACTTTAATGGGGAAATGGTTTTTTGCTTCGTTATCCAGCGTAATCGTGCCTACCCATGTCATGCTATCTTCTGTGCAGACGGGCAACATTAATTCTCCTTGGTAGGTTTGCTCATCAGTTTTTTTGAGCGCAAGCCGGTACTCACCCATGTTCATCTCCACGCCTTTGAGCTTGACCAGTAAGGTATCTCGCGCGAGTGGTTCGGGGCTGATGACCGTCAGTCTATTTGCATTCATAGGGCGCACCGTCGGCTCAGCGAGTGATGCTTGGTAGCCTTTATACTGGCAAGTCTGCTGATTGAGCACGCACGCATCTGTTAGCACGGATGAGTGTGTTGATGCGGATGCCGGGCTATTTTCACTTTCAACAAAAGTGGTTAGCCAAGTTGGCGTAAAAAACGCAAGCGCCACCAGCATAATGATACTGGCGGGGATCAATAAACGGCGACTCACGGGCATGCGTGAGGATGAAACATTCATGGTTTAGTCCTGTTTAGGCGAGAAGCGCTCCAACAGTAATACCAGCACAAAGCCCGTAATCATGGCAATCACCGCGAGGCCAACTTGTGCCGGATGTCCCACGATTGCCTCGTACGCGCCCGGTAGAAGGTTATCTTGCATCAAAGGGACTTGTTCACCCGATGAGTTAGTCCGCCAGGTAAGAGTATGTTTCCAAGGCCAAATTTTACCCAATGTGCCTAACATTAAACCGGTAAGGAAGGCGAGTGTTACTGCATAAAAACGCTCTAATAACCAGGACAGTAAATGAGAAAAACTCAATAAGCCGACGATGGCCCCCAAGGCGAGTAAGCCGAGCATATCCCATTGGCCTTGATGTACCGCGTCTAGAATCGGGCTATACATGCCGAGCAGTAACAGTATAAAGCTGCCCGAGATCCCCGGTAGAATCATGGCGCATATGGCAATGGCGCCGGATAAAAAGACGGTGAGAGGGCTGGCTGTCAATTGCAACGGATTAGCGACGGTGATCCAATACGCAAAGCCGATACCGATAAGCGCGGCGAGTACCGTTCTTAGCGTGATTTTAGGGGCGGGGAGCTGTTTGGCGATATGCAGTGCTGACGCAATGATAAGACCAAAGAAAAACGACCACAGAGGGATGGGATGGTTGGCCAGCATCCAACTAATGCCCTTCGCTAAACCTGCGATACTGCTTAAAATTCCGGCTAATAACACACACAAAAAGGTGCCGTTGATGTGTTGCCATACGGCCTTAAAACCTTTGCGCCGCCAGAGCGAGAACAGGCTCGGGGTAATACGCCGAATACTTTCCAGCAATAGTGTATAGATGCCAGTAATAAACGCGATGGTGCCGCCAGATACGCCAGGAACGACGTCAGCGGCGCCCATTGCTATCCCTTTCAGATAGGTTGAGACCAGATTTTTGACCATAATGCCATTCATCGATAAAAAGCTAAGGGCTGCATTATACCGAGATGAATCGCGCGGGATAGAGCTGATTAAAAAGGGGGAGCAATACTCCCCCAATGAGGGTTAAGGTTGATGAGGTTTCTCGAACACGGCGACGGACCAAGCGGGTACGGTGAGTTTGCCGTTGGTCACTTGAGCGGCCTGTTGGTTATACGCTATCGAGCCGTTGCCAGCGTTGGCTTGCAAGCTGTGAGCCGGTGGCGTCGCTGAGATTAGTTGTTCATTWCGCAGCGCTGGTTTAGCCTAGTTATTGTAACATTTATTAGAGTAATATTCAGAAGTTGCATATTGCAATGCGTTTTCAGGATGCTAACTAGTTATTATATATGCAGCTATTTCCCTGAGAGACTGCTTTGTGTATGCAGAATGCAAAAAATCATACTGTACTTTCTTCCTAGATAAGCTAGATGCGATAACAACCTTTGTGATTCTTCCTGCTGTCTTGTTTGTGATGGTTTAATGCCTTGTTTTTTATGCTTTAATAAGTATTGATGCAAACTTGGAATTTTTTTGATGGTACAAATACTGTGCTATTCTGACTACAACGCAATAAAGAAGGGACAAGGTAATGGGACGAGTATCAATTCGCGGAGTAACGATAGGCAGCTATATCATCATGGTGGCTCTAACGGGGGCGTTGATGTTTCAATGGTCGTGGTTCAGTGAGCCTATCGTGTTCGGTCTTAACATTATTATTGCAGTCTCAGCAGCACTTTTTATTGACCGTCGTTTCAAAGCTGGACTTGCAAAAGTGAATCGCTTTGCAAAATCGTTAGCACAGGGTGATCTGGCAGCCTCAATTGATACTGAAAACAGTGATGAATTCGCTGAAGTCTCGCATTCACTCAATGATGCAGCAGAAAAGCTTCGCCGCACTGTACGGAACATTGAAAAAGCCGCCAATACTTTAGATAATTTCACGGACACGTCAGAGAAACGCGCCAGAAAGGGGGCTGCTTTAAACGAAGCTCAAACCGAGAAGATAGAGAGTATTGCTACAGCCGTTGAAGAAATGACGACGACAGTTGGATCACTTTCAGAAGATGTCCAAGCTATTTCTGAAGAAGCTGGACAAATTGATTCGAGCTCACGACAATCGCAGCAAGAGCTCAGCGACATGATGGCAGAACTTGATGAACTTGTCTCTGCGATAAAGGTATCGGCTGAAATGTTTGACAAAGTGGAACATAGCGCCGGTCAAATAGAGCACTTTCTTTCTGTGATTACGGATGTGGCCGAACAGACAAATTTATTAGCGCTTAACGCCGCGATAGAGGCAGCACGTGCCGGTGAGCAAGGCCGTGGCTTTGCGGTTGTCGCCGATGAAGTAAGACAACTGGCGAGTCGCACCCAATCATCAGCAAGTGAAATTAATGATATGACGAAAGAGCTATTTCGTAGTCTTAAACAATCGTCTGAGCTGTCAGATCGTACCGAAAAGCTTGCAAATAGTGCTTCGTCACAGGCTCGTGGGACTTCTCAGTCGATCGAGGGCGTATTGGAGAATTTCTCAACAATCAGCGATCGCATCAACTCTCTCGCAAGTGCAATTGAACAGCAAAGAACGGTGTCGACGGATATTGCTGCAAACGTGAATCGATTGACTGAATCAAGTCAGGAGGCTGCTGAAATCTCTGATGAAAATAAAAAAGACATGAGTAAGGTCAGTGATTTGGCTGAGGCTCTAACGCAAGATCTCGACCAGTTTCAACTCCGTAATGAAAGTCCTGCTTGAGGTATACTCAGAATCAAAAAGGTGAGTTTATAACTAGCTCGCCTTTTTGTATACAAAATTAAAGCTTAAGAGTAACGAACAAGCTGTGTAACACTTATCATCAATGGCATGATACAAGTATGTATGCTAATCCAACAGTAACCCGCTTGCGACAAGACGTAGTATGAATTTATCCCTAAGGGACGGGCTAGATGTGAGGATAAAACTCTTGGTCAACATTGTGATGTGAACACTGAAGTGAAAATGGATTTAATACTCATTTTTGAGATCGGGAGGTATAACTACGCCCCCAGAAACCTCTGAGGGCGTAGTGGTGCGAGGTTAATTGCCCATCAATTGCAAGAGGTTTTCGGCGGTGACGACCGCTTCTTTGCGATTGGCAATGTTGAGTTTTTGATAAAGGTTACGGATGTGGGTTTTAATGGTTGTCCCGGCGACATCCAGTTCATGAGCAATTTGCTCGTTACTGAATCCTGAATAAATCAAGCCAAGTACCTGCCACTCCCGCTGGGTCAATGAGCTGGTTCGTACTAATTCAGGAACGTTTGGATGCTTCACCAGTTTTTCGACAAAGGCTTCATCAAAGTGGGTTGAGCGAGAGCGTTGATGGCTGGCGATTTCTTTCAGTAACTGTTGTGCACGATGACGTTCTAACGCGCCAAGCGCTTGTTGTTCGATCAATGCATGCAACAGCGATGAGATAGCGTCACCCTCAATTAAAAAGTTACCCATCATACCCGTCTGATTAGTGAGTATAAGCGCTTCTTGAAGCTGCGTTTTCGCATACTCCGTTTCATGCTCTTTACTGGCGAGCACCGCTTCCACGATAAGATTTCGGTTCTTATCTGTCACGAGATTGGCTTGGTTCGCCTCGCGACGGAGAAAATCAATGGCTTGGCGAGCCTGATCATACTGACCTAGATGGAGGTGCGCCCGGGCGATATTACGCCATTGAAGCTGGCTAAAGTGATTACAGGCCGATGCGGGGCGAACGGCTTGATGCAGCCACTCCTCCATATGAGGAAGTTCGTGCTTGGCTTGCCAATAGAGTAACAACGATAAAGACGCGTTAGCGGTCCAATCGACATGATAAACCGACTCACGTAATAGATGCTCAATATGCTCAATGTGCTTGGCAGCTTTGTCGAGTTCACCGCGGCTAACAGCGACGCGGGCAAGCATGGAATAACTGTGTAGATGTTTGCTCGGGGGCTGATTCTCTAGCACTTGGAGCCCCTTGTAGGCACAGGCTTCGGCTTCGTCTAAACGGTTCCAACACCAAAGAATTTGTGCGCGAAGGCGTAAAGCAAATTCATGTAAAGGAACTTGGTGTAATTGCTGATCTTCAATGAGTTGATCGGCACTGTCGAGCAGTTCAAATGCCGCTTGCACATAGCCTTGTGCCAGGAGAATTTCACTTTGTTGTAAAATTGCCCAAAGTGCCTGGTGATACACTTGGTGCTGGCGAGCGAGTTTTTCGGTTTGTTGCATCATCGATAAGGCACGATCGAGCTCGCCGAGCACATGGTTCACCTCGCCAACGACAGATGTCGCGACAATACGGCCACGGTAATTGGCGCTATCTAGTTGCTCAAGTGCTTTTTCAGCCAGGCGCATGGCCCGCTCTGGGTCGTTGGCATTAATTGCCACCTGTGCAAGTAGCGCATTGGCATTGCCTTGATAATCAATGTCGAGCGGTATTTCGCGAGCTTGATAGGCTTTTTCTGCACTTGCTAATAGCTCACCCACTTCATGATAGCGATGCTGGCTTTGTGCAAGCCAAGCTCGAAGTAGGCTTAAACTCGGATACTGGTACAAGTACTCGTTATTTAGCTTGCTGATAGCCGCTTCGAGGGTCGATAGCTCCCCACGGTTAAACATCCGCCAACCATATTGATTCAGAATATCTGCCAACAGGGCATCATCCTCGCCATAACGTGCGTGGCGTAATGCTTGATGTGGCGATTCAAGCTTGAGCCAAGCTAAGGCCGCTTGCCGATGCAGTGTTTGTTGCTGCTGTGGGATCCGAGCCTGGCGCTCATGGGCAAGAAATTCAGCAAATAGATGGTGAAAACGGAACCAATTGTTGTCGCCTTCGAGTGGATAAATAAATAAACCGTAGCGGTTCAGAGACTCCAGCATCCCCAACGCGTCGCCGCGCTCCGTTAAGGCATAGACTAATTCATCGTTGAACATTTCTAATACCGACACTTTCATCAAAAACTGACGGGTTTCAGTATCAAGTAAATCAAACACTTCTTCCGCTAAATAGTCCCAAAGGTGGGCATGGTTAAAGCTGGCACACGAGGCCGCGCTTTGCATGAGTGTACGCTTTTGGTGCTGTGCTTGAATCGCAATCAGTTGCAATGCTGACGGCCAACCTTCAACGTAGGTACACAAGGCATTGGCGGTTGACTCATCGACCCCATCGGCCACGCGTTGATTAAAAAAGCGGGTGGTCTCTTCGTTATCAAAGGCGAGTAATTCGTTCCCGATTTCGATCATTAAGTCACGAACACGCAAGTTCGCGGTGCCCAATGGCGGGTTGGCTCGTGAAGTGACGACCAAAGTGAGGTTATCCGGCATGTGCTTGATGAAAAAACGCATGGCTTCATGGATTTCTTCGTTATCAATAAGCTGATAATCATCCAATACCAGATAGCTGGTGGCATGAAAATTCGCTAACTCGGCAAACACATCGGATAAAAGTGCACGAAGCGATGAGAATTGGCGCTTCTCAGCAAGCTTAATGGTGTTTGCGCAGCCTTCTTGCGTGGCTTGATGCAGGGCTTGTAACAAGTAGTTAATAAAGCGGAAGCTATCATTGTCACTATCATCAATACTAAACCAGCCAACATGGGACTGATCAGCCAGCCATTGTGCGGCCATGGTTGTTTTGCCATAGCCGGCGGGGGAGCGGAACATCACTAATTTATAGTGAGGCGCTTGTTGTAGCATATCGAGCACCCGAGGGCGCAATATGGCGTTATAAAGCCGACCTGGTCGAGTAAGTTTTGATGGGATCCACATAACACACTGTCCTTAACCTCAAATACGGTGCCGGCCCCTCAGCGCGACACTGCTTTATCCTCCTTGGAGTGTATGCGACTCCTAGATAGCAAACTATGATCTCTCTCCACTCTTGTGTTGATTGCTCTAGAATGGTGCATCTACGCCCTATATTTGTGATTTATATCACAATAGTTTTTTGTTTTCGCTATCCTTTAAAATAGCTTTGTACATTTATGTGTCCTGGAAAATATAGAATTTGCGCTGGCGCACAAAAATAACAAAAGTGATTTCTTACTTTTCATGCTGCTTTTCGAATGCTTTTTGTCCCATAACGTGATGTTGATCACTGGCTTGTATGTGGATGCTAGGATTGATGAGAGGCGGCTCACTGTTGGTGTGTGACACAGCTCTCTACGCCCTGCTATCTCCTCCTTTCCGTCACTGTGAGTGGGAGGATGTTTGTTACTCTCGAGTTGGGCAGGATGAATAGCCATCAAGGTTTCATTCCATTATTGAGAGTTATGACATGACCCCAAAACAGCAACATGCCTTTGATAAAAGTGCGTTTAAAATCAGCATGGTCCAACACTTGACCCAGCTAGGTCACGCACCTGAAACCGCTCAACAACGCGATTGGTACCTTGCCTTAGGGCGTGCATTGGCTGAGCACACAACAGGCGACTTGGTGGCGACTGAAAACGATCAAGCGATCAAACAGGCAAAAAGCGTTAACTATTTATCTCTTGAATTTCTCATTGGCCGTTTGACGGGCAACAACCTGATTAGCATGGGTTTATACGATGTGATTGCTGAGGCCGTTGGTGAACTCGGTCTGGGTCTTACCGACTTATTAGAGCAAGAGCGTGACCCGTCACTCGGCAACGGTGGGCTTGGGCGTCTCGCCGCTTGCTTTATGGATTCACTCGCGGCACAGCAATATCCAGCAGTTGGCTATGGCTTACACTACGAGTATGGCCTTTTCCGCCAATCTTTCGATCAAGGGGCGCAGCAAGAAGCGCCTGATGCATGGCGTGAGCCAGAAGGCTACCCTTGGGAAGTCGTCCGTCCGGACCTGACTCAAACCATTGGTTTTTATGGCCATGTTGAGGTCGTTGAAGAAGCGGGGCATACCTATCGTCAATGGGTGCCTAGCTTGAAAATCCAGGCAATGCCTTGGGACTTACCCATTGTCGGTTACCAAAGTAACACCGTTTATCCATTGCGTTTGTGGGAAGGTCGAGCACTGACACCGTTCGCGCTTGATGCTTTTAATGCGGGCGAGTACACCCATGCGCAGCAAGCTGATATTGATGCGGGTAACCTGACTAAAGTCCTTTACCCCAACGATAATCATGATGCGGGCAAGACGCTGCGTTTAATGCAGCAGTACTTCCATAGCGCCGCCTCAGTGGGTGACATTCTTCGCCGTCACTTGGAAGCCGGACATGCGTTGGCGGCGTTGCCGGAGTATGAAACCATTCAGCTTAACGATACTCACCCAACGATCGCCATTCCTGAACTGATGCGTGTGTTGCTAGATGATTATCGCTTAGGTTGGGATGAAGCGTGGGCCATTGCTAGCCGTACCTTCGCTTACACGAACCACACGTTATTACCTGAAGCGCTTGAAACGTGGAGTGAATCGCTCATGGCAGAGCTTCTTCCTCGCCATATGGAGATCATTTTCGAGATCAATCATCGTTTCTTACAAGACGTGGAGCAAAAGTGGCCTGGTGATGTGCGCAAACAGCAAGTGTTATCCGTGATCGATGATCAAGGTGAGCGCATGGTGCGCATGGCGAATCTGTGTGTGATTGGCTCTTATGCTGTCAACGGTGTCGCGGCCTTGCACTCACAGTTGGTTAAACGTGATTTATTCCCTGAGTTTGATGCGCTTTATCCAGGTCGCATTCAAAATGTGACAAACGGCATTACACCGCGTCGTTGGTTGAAATTCTGTAATCCTGATTTATCAAACTTGATCAGTGAAAAAATTGGCGAGCAGTGGCCAGCACAGCTTGAGCAACTCGAGCAGGTTGCACAATATGCTGACGACGCTGATTTTCAGAAAACCTTCATGGCGGTCAAGAAGCGCAATAAACAGCGCCTTGCTGACTGGGTAAAATCCAACCTCGATATCACGCTTAACACCGATGCGATTTTCGATGTTCAGATCAAGCGTCTACACGAATATAAGCGTCAGCACTTAAATCTATTGCATGTAATTTCGCTCTATCAGCGCTTGCTGAACGAGCCAAACTTTGACATGGCGCCACGAGTGGTCTTTTTTGCCGCTAAAGCAGCCCCAGGTTATGAACTGGCAAAATCGATCATTTTCGCTATCAACAAGGTGGCCGAAACGATCAATAACGATCCACGCGTTGGCGATAAGCTTAAAGTGGTGTTTATTCCAGACTACCGCGTAAGCATGGCAGAAATTATCATTCCAGCCGCCGATGTGTCAGAGCAAATCTCAATGGCCGGTAAAGAAGCGTCGGGCACGGGTAATATGAAAATGGCCCTTAACGGTGCCTTGACCATTGGGACCATGGATGGCGCTAACGTCGAGATCCGTGAAGAAGTGGGTGACGATAATATCTATATCTTTGGCTTAGATGTTGATGGTGTCACCGAATTACGCCAAAAAGGCTATCAACCCGAAACAGCGTACCAAAATCAACCGCTTCTAAAAGCCGCTYTAGATAGCCTATTGGATGAAACCTTCACGCCAGGGCAGCCTGGTTTGCTGCGCCCTGTCTTTGACAGCGTGATGACAAGTGGTGACCCGTACTTATGTTTGGCTGACTTTGCTGATTATGTCCGCGCACACAATGACATTGATCGTGATTATCGAGACATGTCGCAGTGGGCACGCAAAGCCATTCTTAACACCGCGCTGGTTGGTAAGTTTAGCTCTGACCGTTCCATCCGTGATTATGTTAATAATATTTGGCAGCTAAAAGCGATCAAACGCTAATTGCTAATTGCAATATAACGGGTTAACAACCTGATAGGTGGCAAGGGATTCGCCTTGCCACCTGATAATAATGACAACAATATTGCCCAATAAAAGAAGGGGGCAGACCCCTCGGAGAAAGCGATGAAAGAATCTGCATTAAAGACAGTCGCACACATGGCGAACCTTGCCGACCGTTATATCAGTGCTTGGGGCACAGAAGCGGCGGTGCCAGACAGTACCTTACATGATTTATTAACGTCACTTGGCTATGACACACGTCATGATGATGCGTTGTTGGCATCAGCGGAGAGAAAACATAAAACGGATGTGCTTGCCCCCGTACAGGTGGTGCAAGACAACGAACCGGTTGAAATTGCGCTTTACCTTGGCACCAGTGCCAGAGACAGTGATTTTAGTTGGCGTTTGGAAACCGAACAGGGCGAGTGCTTTGAAGGTTATCTTCAGTCACAAATTATTCGCGATGAGCGCAGTGAGGGTGGCCCGCTCGTTTTTAGCTTACCGTGCGCTCTACCTTGGGGCTACCACCGTCTTTTTGTAAACCGAAAGCGCCGCAAATCTCCCTATCAGATGACGTTAATTATGGCGCCTTCTCAGTGCTATAAACAACCTGAACTGAACGCGCACAAAAAAATGTGGGGGCCGAGTATTCAGCTCTACACCTTACGCACTCCACATAATTGGGGCATCGGTGATTTTGGCGATCTCAAACAGTTGGTCAGTGAATTGGCGTCACGCGGGGCAGATTTTGTTGGTCTGAACCCCATTCATGCGCTTTTCCCTGCCAATCCTGAAGCCGCGAGTCCTTATAGCCCGTCATCGCGTCGCTGGCTTAATCTTTTGTATATCGATGTCAGCGCGGTGCGAGAGTTTTCATTGAGCGCCAAAGCGCAGCAACTGGTGGGCAGTGCCGCGTTTCAACGTCGATTACAGGCCGTGCGTGATACCCATTGGGTCGATTATAGTGAAGTTGCCGCATTGAAGATGGCGGTATTGCCGTTACTGTTTGAGGAGTTTAAACAGCGGGAGTTGCTGCAACAGACGCATCGTGGCCGCGCTTTCTTAGACTTTATTGAGCAAGGTGGTGACAGCTTAAAACAGCAAGCGACCTTTGATGCATTGCATCAACACTTGCGCGCAGACGACGAGAATATGTGGGGCTGGCCGGTGTTCCCAGAAAAGTACCGTCGTTATGAGAATGCGGCGACGCAAGCCTTTATTGAACAGCACCATGATGACATCCAGCTGTATATGTATTTACAGTGGATTGCTCAAATCCAAATCGAAGAGGCACAAGCGATCGCCGAAGAACAAGGCATGGCGCTCGGTTTATATCGCGACTTGGCGGTGGGTGTTTCAGATGCGGGAAGTGAAACATGGTCAGATAACTCGCCACTCGTGCTTGACGCCAGTGTTGGCGCGCCACCCGATATGTTGGGGCCGCGAGGACAAAATTGGGGCTTACCACCGTTTGATCCACAAGCGCTGCAAGCTTCGGGTTATCATGCTTATATTGAACTGTTGCGTGCCAATATGCGTCACTGTGGTGCATTAAGGATTGACCATGTGCTAGGTTTGTTGCGTTTATGGTGGATCCCGAAAGGCAAGAACGCCAGCGAAGGCGCGTATTTATATTACCCAGTAAAAGACATGCTTGCTATTTTGGCACTTGAATCACACCGCCATCAATGCAGTGTGATTGGTGAAGATTTAGGCACGGTGCCTGACGAAATTGGTGCGTTGCTGAGCGATGCGGGTGTGCATTCTTATAAAGTGTTCTTCTTTGAAACGTCAGAAGAAGATGGTGGATTTATTTCACCGGCCCATTATACCGAGCAAGCGATGGCAACACTTTCCACTCATGATATGCCAACCATTCGGGGATTTTGGCATTGTGATGACTTAAAAATGGGTCAAGAGCTGGGCTTGTATCCGGACGAAGCACAGCTTCAGCAATTGTTTGATGATCGCTTAAAAGCGAAACAAGGGATCTTAGACAGTGTTCGTTGGCATGGCATGTTGCCGGAAGGTGTAGGGGCAGATGCGCGTTATGTGCCGATGGATGGCTATTTGTGTCGCGCACTACAATTGCATGTCGCAGCCGGCCAATCTGCGCTGTTGAGTGTGCAGCTTGAAGATTGGTTAGAAATGGACAAGCCAGTTAATATCCCTGGTACGGTTGATGAGTATCCTAACTGGCGACGTAAACTCTCTGTGAACCTAGATACGTTGTTTAGCCGCGAAGAGTTAAATCAACTGGCGAAGGATCTTTCGCGGGTACGCTTACACGCGAGTCATCTATCCGTTTGATCGCCTGATCACCACGCGACCACGCTCTATCCTTAGTGCTAGCCAACACACATGGGATGGAGCGTTTTTCTATAAGGAGCCTTCTGTGTCACATTCCTCTTCCTCGATGACACCATACTATACGCACCCCGATCACTACGACATCGATCTCGCGGCCTTGCACAATCCTCGCTATGCGCATCAGCTCATGGGTGCGCATCCTATGACCTTGCCGGTTAAGGGTGAGCCTATTGAAGGCGTGCGTTTTATTGTCTTTGCCCCTCATGCGCAATCGGTCAGCGTGATTGGCGATTGGAACCAATGGCACGCTGATACCGCCTTGATGACGCCCATTGAAGATGGCTTTTGGGTCGGGTTTATTGCCAACCTTGGCACACACCAACGCTATAAATACGCCTTAACCGGTCCTGACGGACAGGGTTTACCCCATAAAGCCGATCCTTACGGGGCGTACGCTGAGCCTTATCCCTCGTTTGCGTCACTGACTTATGATCAGTCTGTTTATCAATGGAACGATCATCAGTGGCAGCAACGACCCATAACCGCAAAGCATCAACAAGCCTTGTCGTTTTATGAGTTACATCTTGGCTCGTGGCAACATGATGAAAATGGCCAAATGCTGGGCTATCGCGACCTTGCTGCGCGCTTAGTGCCGTATCTGGTTGATATGGGCTATACCCATGTGGAGCTAATGCCGGTCAGTGAACACCCTTTTTATGGGTCTTGGGGATATCAACCCATAGGACTTTTTGCACCGACCAGCCGCTACGGTTCGCCGGATGATTTTAAGTATTTTGTCGACCAATGCCATCAGGCAGGGATCGGCGTGATCCTTGATTGGGTGCCGGGGCATTTTCCCACCGATGATCATGGACTTGCGTACTTTGATGGCACCCCTTTGTATCACGATCCTGATCCGCGTCGCGGTTGGCATAATGATTGGCACTGCCATCTCTACGATATGGGTAAAGATCATGTGCGCCGTTTTCTAGTGAATAATGCGCTGTATTGGCTCGATCAATTTCACATTGATGGTCTACGCGTGGATGCCGTCGCGTCGATGCTCTATCTCGATTATTCGCGTGAGCATGACCAATGGCTCCCCAACGCTGACGGTGGAAACGAAAATTACGACGCGATTGCGACACTAAAATGGATGAACGAGTCGGTTTATCACTATTTTCCCAATGCGATGACGATTGCTGAAGAGTCCACCGCATTTCCTGGCGTGTCTGCGCCCACGTATATGGGAGGACTTGGGTTCGGATTCAAATGGAATATGGGCTGGATGCATGACAGCTTAAGTTATATCCGTGAAGCACCGGTGCATCGACGCTATCATCACGATACGCTGACCTTTCCATTCGTTTATGCGTTTAGTGAGAACTATGTGTTACCGCTATCGCATGACGAAGTGGTCTATGGTAAAGGCTCTCTGATGGGCAAAATGCCTGGCGATGAGTGGCAACAAACGGCTAATTTACGCGCCTATTTGAGCTATATGTATGGTCAACCCGGAAAAAAACTGAATTTTATGGGGGCGGAGATTGGTCAAACAGCAGAGTGGGATCACGATAGTCAACTTGAGTGGCACTGGTTGCAGTATGAACGTCACCAAGGTGTTCAAGCTCTGGTGAAAGCCCTCAATGCTCTTTATGTGTCGACGCCAGCATTGTACCGACTCGATTGTGATCCGACAGGGTTTGAATGGCGAGTCAAAGATGCGGCAGATATCAGTATCATGGCCCATGAGCGGTTGGGCGATGATGGCTCGCGAGTGCTGGTGGTGAGTAATTTCACGCCTGTACCACGTGATGGTTTTCACCTAGGTGTACCGATGAGTGGCGACTACCAACTGATATTAAACTCCGATGATGAGGCATTTTGGGGCAGTGGTTATCCGGTTTATCAAATAGTAAGTACGGATAAAGTATCAGCGCATGAGCAACCCCAATCACTGACGCTCAATTTGCCACCGCTAGCCACGGTTTTTTATCGCTGGCAAGGGTGAATAACTTCAAACCACGCTAGACGACCTAACGAGGAACGCACCAAGTTAATCCTTGGTGCGTTTTTATTTGTCGCCTCGCGCAGACTGCACCGCGATGTTCACTGTACCGTTTACCGCCTTGTTCTAGGTTGAATCCATCAAAAAAGGCCGCGTATGCGGCCTAATCATTATCTTTAAGGCGCCATTTTATGCCGCATCTTCTTCGTCAACGAAGGTCACGCCGTTTTCACGGTGTAGACGCTTGCACGCGCGGCCGTCGCTGTGGAACAAGTGACAGCGGTGAGCGGGAATACCAATCGCGTACTTCTCGCCGGGCTCAATCTCAACCGTATCGAGTTGACGATAGATCACATCTGCATCGGCACTTTCTAGGTTGAGATAAATTTGCGTCTCGTTACCCAACTTCTCAACGATGGTCGCTTCCCCTTCGATTTTGGCATCACCGTCTTTGGCGGCGATTAAATGCTCTGGGCGAATCCCTAGCGACATACGATCACCGCGGGTGACGGTTTTGCCATCGACCGGTATCCAGAAACTGGCCCCCTCACTTAGCTGCACTTTGACCCGAGCTGGCTCAACATCTGCGATGAATACGCTCATGAAATTCATTTTTGGTGAGCCAATAAAAGAGGCAACAAAGCGGTTTTGTGGGTAGTGGTATAGCTCAAGCGGTTTGCCCACTTGCGCGACACGGCCCTCATCTAGCACCACAATTTTATCGGCCATGGTCATGGCTTCAATCTGATCGTGGGTGACATAAATCATGGTACAGCCAAGCTGACGTTGTAACTTGGTGATTTGTGCACGCATCTGCACCCGTAACCCGGCATCGAGATTCGATAAGGGTTCATCAAGTAGAAAAACCTGTGGTTGAGACACTAGGGTACGGCCAATGGCGACGCGCTGACGTTGGCCGCCCGACAGGGATTTTGGTTGTCTATCTAATAAGTGACCAAGTTGCAAAATCTCCGCCGCTTGATGCACGCGTTTATCTACCTCAGCCTTATTGGCTTTTGCCAGCTTTAAACCAAATGACATATTGTCGTAGAGGTTTAAGTGGGGATAAAGGGCATAGGATTGGAACACCATGCCGACGCCACGCTTAGATGGCTCAATATCATTTACTCGCTGATCATCAATGTAAAGGTCGCCCGACGTAATATCTTCCAACCCGGCAACGCAGCGCAATAAGGTGGATTTACCGCAACCAGAAGGACCGACAAAGACGACAAATTCGCCATCTTTAATCTCTAGGTCAACGTTTTTAGAAATCATTACATCGTTGTCATACGCTTTACAAACGTTTTTAAACGTGACACTTGCCATGTCGCTCGCCCTCAATCGCTTTTCATTAATTCGGCTCAATTTGCATGATACGTGGTTATGTTATCAATGTGGGTCGTTATAAGCGTTACCGCTTTTGTTTAACGTTCGTTGATGATTAATTAGCCACACTAGGGAAAATACCACTCATGCTTTTTTTGATGAGACTCAGTGTGTCTTATCTGCGCTAGCCCTGCATCCTCCTATCATCAATTATTACAGGGGGAGTAGGCGGGGAGGAGGATTTTCTCCTACCTAAAATAATTTGAGGGCGTACTTCACAAAAATCTGAGTTAATTAGTTGAACTTGATCACGTTCAGTTTATTTTTGTGAGCCGCATCATTAGTGACGAGCGATATGGATCACGAATTCGCTCGCATAGGTGTAGGGCGTAGAGACCAGGATGATGAGGAATGAAGAGGAATTACCCATGATAGAGCCTGAAACACAGCTCATCCTCCATGGAATCGTGCTACACCTCAGTAGAAGAAGGATAGAAAGATGAATAAATCACTTAGCGCTGTTGCCCTCGGTACCCTGATTGCACTTGGCTCATTTGGTGCAAATGCGAATATCGAAGAAGGCCAGCTGACCATTTGGATTAATGGTGACAAAGGTTATAACGGCCTTGCCGAAGTGGGTGACCGTTTTGAACAAGACACGGGCATTCCTGTAACCGTGGTTCACCCTGATGGCCTGCAAGACAAGTTCCCGCAAACCGCATCAACGGGTGATGGCCCAGATATCGTTTTTTGGGCGCATGACCGTTTCGGTGGCTATGCCGAGTCAGGCTTATTGACAGAAATCCGTCCGTCGGATCGTTTAAAAGACGGCATGGTCGATTTTGCTTGGGATGCGGTCAAATACAAAGGCAAATACGTCGGTTATCCGGTGGCCGTGGAGTCACTGTCTCTTATCTACAACAAAGATCTCGTCCCTAATCCGCCAGAAACGTGGCAAGACGTGGTTTCGATGGATGCCAAGCTCAAAGAGCAAGGCAAATCGGCCATCATGTGGAACTTAAAAGAACCCTACTTTACTTGGCCACTAATGGCGGCTGATGGCGGTTATGCGTTTAAACAAACGGCAACGGGTTATGATGTCAAAGATGCGGGCATCAATAATAAAGGGGTTCACGATGCACTTAACTTCATGAAGCAGATGGTCAAAGATGGCGTGATTTCTTCTGATATGGATTATTCCGTTTCTGAAGCTGCGTTTAACAAAGGTGACACAGCGATGACCATCAATGGCCCATGGTCGTGGGGGAACGTTGAGAAGTCAGGCATTAATTATGGTGTGGCTACCTTGCCAACTTTCCAAGGTGAAGCCTCTAAGCCCTTTGTTGGCGTGTTAAGTGCCGGTATTAGCACCGCGTCGCCAAACAAGGCACTCGCCGTCGAGTTTCTTGAAAACTATTTGCTGACCAATGAAGGCCTATCAACCGTGAATGCGGATAAGCCTCTGGGTGCGGTGGCGTTAAATGCTTATCAAGCTGAACTTGCTAAAGATCCGCGCATTGCGGCAACGATGGAAAACGCTAAGCATGGCGAGGTAATGCCAAACATTCCGCAAATGAACGCGTTCTGGGCGGCAGCCAAAAACGCAATTATCAACGTGGTTGATGACCGTCAAAGCGTTGAAGCTGCTCTTAACGACGCAGAAAAACAGATGGTTAAATAAGCTCTATCTGCAGGGGGGATGCGTCCTCCCTGCACACTTCAGAATTAAGTGAGTAGCGTTCCTTATGCAGTCAGTCCAAGGTTCTCAAGCTATGACAACGTCAGGCTCTTCTTTGCCCAGCGGCACAAAAGCGTTCATCAAATGGGCGCTGCTGGCCTCTGTGGCTATTATTAACGGTTATGCCACCGTTTTAATGTATTCGCGTGGTGAAACTGCTTTTGCCCTGTTAACCGTGGTGTTAACCGCGTTAGCGCTGTACATTTTTGGTAGTAAAAAGACATATGCCCACCGATACATTTATCCAGGTATCGCGGGAATGATTCTTTTCATCATTTTCCCATTGGTATACACCGTGGGGCTTTCACTTACCAATTATAGTGCCTCCAACCAGTTATCTTTCGAACGCGCTCAGTCGGTATTGCTAGAGCGTACCTTCCAAAGTGGTGATAGCTATCCGTTTTCTCTTTACCAAACGGATAAAGGCACGCGTCTTGTGGTGGAGATGCCGGAGGCTCGCTACGCCACCAAACCGTTTGACTTTGCAGCCCTTCCAGCCCAAACACTGGCGTTAACGCCAGTCGACAGTATCTCGGGCGAAAAAGCGACATTACGAGCGGTGATCCAAAATCGAGACGCACTCAGCGCTCTCGAACTTAAACGCAGCGATGATCAAATCATTCGGATGAGCGGTTTAAGGAAGTTTGCTGCCATTCAACCGCTTTACAGCCTGCAAGATGATGGTCGTACACTGATCAATAACCAAACCGGTGAAACACTCAAGCCAAATGATGAGATCGGTTATTACCAAGCGGTTAACGATGCCGGCGAATTTGTTGGCGATACTGTTTCACCTGGATATGTTGTTCAAATTGGTACCGATAATTTCGAACGCGTATGGACGGATGATGGAATTAAAGAGCCCTTTATTGGCATCTTTATTTGGACGATTGTCTTTTCGGTATTATCTGTCGCTTTTTCCCTATTTATTGGTTTGATTCTTGCCAGCCTTGTTCAGTGGGAAGAGTTGAAGGGTAAGTCTATTTATCGTCTACTCCTTATTCTGCCTTATGCGGTGCCAGCGTTTATTTCGATTTTGATTTTCCGTGGTTTATATAATCAAAGCTTCGGTGAAATCAATATGGTATTAGAGGCTCTGTTTGGGATCAGTCCTAATTGGTTCTCAGACCCTGTAATGGCCAGAAGTATGGTGGTAACGGTCAATACTTGGCTGGGCTTTCCTTATATGATGATTCTTTGTATGGGCTTGCTGAAGGCCATTCCGGATGATCTCTATGAGGCATCAGCCATTGACGGTGCGAATTTCATCCAAAACTTTACCCGCATCACATTACCGATGATGATCAAGCCTCTCACGCCTCTGCTGATTGCAGCCTTTGCGTTTAACTTCAATAACTTTGTGATGATTATGTTGCTGACAGAGGGTGGACCGAGTCGAATTGGTACATCTGAACCGGCCGGTTATACCGACTTGCTGGTCAGTTACACCTACCGAATTGCGTTTGAAGGCAGTGGCGGTCAGGATTTTGGTTTGGCGAGTGCGATTGCGACGCTGATTTTCATTTTAGTTGGCGCTTTAGCTCTGGTGAATCTGCGCTTGGCACATAAAAACACGCAGTAAGGATATTTAATATGGCAATGGTACAAGGTAAATCCTTAAAATATCGCGTCTGGGCAACCCATATTGGCCTGTGCTTATTTTTGGCGCTGATTTTATTCCCGCTGTTAATGATTATTGCGATTTCCTTCCGTGAGGGTAATTTTGCTACCGGGAGCTTGATCCCGAAAAATCCGTCACTGGAGCACTGGAAGTTAGCACTGGGTTTCTCGGTGACTAATCCGGATGGCACAGTCACTCCTCCACCATTCCCCGTCTTATTGTGGTTATGGAACTCGGTGAAGGTTGCAGGCATTACTTCGTTATTTATTGTAGTGCTGTCTACCACCTCGGCATACGCCTTTGCCCGTATGCGGTTTAAAGGTAAGCAGACTATCCTCGATGCAATGATGATCTTCCAAATGTTCCCGGCAGTGCTGGCATTGGTGGCTATCTACGCCTTGTTTGATAAGTTAGGTCAGTACATTCCATTTTTAGGGCTCAACACTCATGGCGGCTTGATCTTTGCCTATTTAGGCGGGATTGCGTTGCACGTCTGGACCATTAAAGGGTACTTTGAAAGCATTGACGGCTCCCTCGAAGAGGCTGCGGCTTTGGATGGGGCCACGCCATGGCAAGCCTTTAGGCTGGTACTACTTCCGCTCTCAGTACCAATCTTGGCGGTGGTCTTTATTCTGGCATTTATTATGGCCGTGGGTGAGGTACCGGTGGCTTCGATTCTGTTATCGGATGTCGACTCTTATACCTTGGCGGTAGGGATGCAGCAGTATTTGTATCCGCAAAACTACCTGTGGGGTGATTTCGCGGCGGCAGCCGTGCTGTCAGCAGTACCGATTACCGGTGTCTTCTTGCTAGCACAACGTTGGTTAGTGGGTGGTTTGACCGCAGGTGGCGTGAAAGGGTAACCCTCAACCCACCATTGATTGTTAAGAACCACGTAAAAGGCAGCTGATAACAGCTGCCTTTTTTGATGCGGGGGATATTAGGCTACAGCCAATCACCGTCAATACAGACTAAAAAGCTCTTTGCTGCCAAGCGTTGGAATGCTTCTGGTGCAGTGACAGTCGTCTCATCGGTCGCCGTATCACAGACAATGCGCCATTGGTGATCACTCGGTAGCCGTAACGCTTGGGCGGTGTCGCTGCTATTAATGGCTATAAGCATTGATTGACCCGCGTCAGGGTGATGCGCGCCGATCGTGATCTGACAGCTGAGCGCTTGCAGGTTTGGCCATTGGTGATCTTGAATCGGATCGCCATTCGAATGGCGCCACGCAATCTGATTTAAATGGCGCTGTGTGCCACTCAATGCATCAATAAAGCGCGGCACGATAGTACTGCGACGCGCAATCATGGTGGCAAACCAATTTGACCAAGCGTGATTCTGCGTTTGCCAGTTTAGCCAACTCGTGGGGTTATCTTGGCAGTAAGCATTGTTATTACCTTGTTGCGAGTGACTGATGAGATCCGCGGTCAGAATATGCGGGGTGCCCAATGAGAACAAAATACTCGCGATCATATTACGCTTTTGCTGCTCCCTAACAGCCATGATTGTGGGATCGTCTGTCGGTCCTTCGATGCCATAGTTCGCAGAGCGGTTGTCACCGTGACCATCTCGGTTATTCTCACCGTTCGCGTGGTTATGTCGTTTGGCGTAACTGACCATATCTTGCAGGGTAAAACCGTCATGATAGGTTACATAGTTAATCGGCAAATGATCGGGCCAGTGGCTGGCACTAAAAAAGTCACGCGATCCCATAAGACGAGTAGCAAAATCTTGTAACTTGCCTGGATCGCCACGCCATACACTGCGGGTGGTATCGCGGATTTTATCGTTACACTCGGCCCAATTTGCTGGGAACTGGCCTAACTGGTAACCATTGGGGCCAATATCCCAGGGTTCAGCAATCAGTTTGACGGTAGAAAGGATAGGGTCTTGGGCAATAGCGTGGAAAAAGGCACTATGTGGATGAAAAGCCTCACCGTCTCGCCCCACAGTGGCGGCGAGATCGAATCGAAACCCATCCACGTGATAGTGGGTGACCCACATACGCAAGGTGTCGAGCACCAGTTTTAGCGCGGCAGGATGGCGTAAATCAAGGGTATTGCCACAACCGGTATAATTGCGCAGCTGTTGGTTATCCTGGAGATACATTGCCTGGTCGATCGCTTTAAAATGCAGTATCGGTCCACCGTCGCCACCTTCCGCGGTATGATTAAATACCACGTCTAAAATCACCTCAATGTCGTGACGATGTAGCTCGCGTATTGCTGTTTTCAACTCATTAATCGCGTCCTTTTCGGCATAACGCGGATCCGGGGCCATCCAAACATAAGGGTTATAGCCCCAATAATTGGTTTTTTGCTGGCTGAGTAAATGCGGCTCGGGTAAGCAGGCGGTGATAGGAAGCAGTTGCAGGCAATTAATATGATGTTTTTGGTAAAACGCCAACATCGCTGGTGAGATTAAACCCAAGTAACGCCCTTTTTCCGTCGGGTCCACATCCGGGTGCTGCTGAGTCAGCCCTTTAACATGAGTTTCAAAAATCACAGTGTCGCACATTGGACGCTGAGGGGATGACACGCCTTGCCAATCAAATGGCGCATGATCCACAACTTGGCAGCGCGCCAGTAATGTACTTTGCGATGGTGTATAAGGAGGCTGATAGCTTAAAGGGCCAATCACCGCTTGCGCATACGGATCGGCCACGCACCATGTTTGGCCATTATGTGAGATTTCAAAACTGTAATCTTGCCCTGCAACCACATCAGCGACCTCTTTTGTCCAATAACCACGTTTGTATTCGCGCATGGCGAGCCGCTGAGGTTGGTGCCCTTGATGCCACAGCAATAAATGCACGCAGTCCTGGTCTGGTGCGTACAAAGTAAATCGACAACCTGAGCCGTATAACTGAGCCCCTAATGAATAAGGAGCAGGAAAACAAATCGACATAAATAACACCATTAAATTAGACTCGCTGCCATTAGAGCTTTTAATCATAAACAATTCAATCTGATGTCACATTTATGATGATTGCCCAGTATGTAATTAAGTTTCATGCCTTTAAGAATAAATCTATTAATAGTGATCATGTCGACGTTTTGTAGGCCTGTTTAGCGAAAAATAATTACCAATTACGCCCTCGTTCAGTGACCCCGCTCGACAAGTTTAGATAATTGGCTCTCACTCATCCTTTCTCCTCCTCCCCCTGAAATCGCACGGCCGGATGACGCCAAAATGACCGCTCAGGGATAGGATAATTCCAGGATAACGAAGAAAGCTAAGCCTTGGACACATTGTCTTTTCCCACTACCCACTGCCGGTGTGAAGAGACACGTAAAAAAGGCCCATTATGGAGTAAGGTATGAGAAAAGTAAGTTTAATTGCGGCGGCTGTTGCGACTGCTGTCACTGCCACCTCAGCATTCGCTGTCGACTTTAATGGCTACATGCGAGCAGGGACTGGAATTAGTGCATCTAATTATGATAATTCTGACACCGGTGATTTGGCTATCAATAAAAATGGTATTGGTCGCCTCGGTAACGAAAATGACAACTACTCGGAGTTTGGGTTTTCGGAAGAGCTAAAAACCGGTGAACAAACTTGGCGAGTTGAATCAATGATTGCGTCGGGCGCGCCTGGTGAAAGTGGCTGGGAAGATGGTGACTTCAATGTCGCTCAGTTTGCCGTAAAAGCAAAAGGCGTGTTGGCCGACAAAGAGGCAACACTTTGGGCGGGTAAAACTTATTATCAACGTAAAGATATCCACATCACTGATTTCTACTTCTTGAATACATCAGGCACCGGTGGTGGTATTGAAAATCTATCCGTTGGCGATCAGAAATTGTCTTTAGCATTGATTCAAGATAATGGCTCTCAGACTATTACTTCTGATAAAGATAAATATGGTTGGAAAGATGCAGATGACAACACGTCTACCGTACCTACTTGGGGAGTGATTGGTAAAGAATCTACATCGGAAGATGTTAATGGTTATATTGCCGATATTCGCCTAGCCGATATCGATTTATGGTCAGATGCTAAGTTAGAACTGGCGGCAGCTTATAACTTTGGCGTTGAAAAAGCCGATCAAGATCTTCAAGGAGACGATGGTCTATTGGTTACCGGTATTATCCACCAGGGAATGGATAATGGCTTTAATCAAACTATTCTTCAGTACGGTACCAATGGTTATGGCGTTCAAGCGGCTAATTTCTGGGGGGCTGGTACTTACTATGACCGCTCAGGTGATCAAAATGACGCGACAGGCTATCGTCTGATTAACTGGGGGGTAATGAATCTAGGTGAGTCTTGGGAAATGGGCCATCAACTTGCTTACTTAGCTGGTTCTGATATCGGCGCCTCTACACTCGATATTGATCAATTCTCTGTCGTAGCACGCCCTATGTACAAATGGAATGATACCATGCGTACTGTATTCGAAGCTGGCTATAATGCGGGTGAGAAAATCAATGATGGCGGTAACGCGGTCGAAGACTTTGGTAACTCTAAATTGACCGTTGCGCAAGCATGGGCAATGGGTGACAGCTTCTGGGCACGTCCTGAAATCCGCGTATATGGATCTTATATCTCTGACCTTGAAAACGATGACGCTTTTGGTTCAGGTGAAGATAATGAGCTTGTAGCTGGCGTACAGGTTGAAGCTTGGTGGTAAGTATTTTTTAAACTGTCTTTTTTCATAGCCGACAATTGTCGGCTATTTTTTTAGGTGTTTTATATGAACAAAAAAGTGTTATTTCTCTCTGGATTATTACTGCTTAATGGGTGCTCGACGATCGTTGATAACCAATATCAGATTGCACCGAAAGGAAAGGCAGTGACGCAGATTGAGAAAGCGAAACAACTACCGCTAGAGATGGATAAAGAGATCAAAGTAGCGGTAACCACACAAGCACAAGTCCTAGATATACATAGCATTGATAGCCCTGGCGTTATTTTTGAATTACCCATGGTAAAAAATGGATTGGATATCAATATCGAGGCAGAAATAAACGATAGTGTTTTTGTCCCAAGTGCCAAAGTGATTAACCAGTCTGGCGATATTCGCGCGGAGATTGATGATCAAGGATTGGTTTATCTAAAGCCCCGTCTAGCCGATGGAAACCGTTTGCAAGGTAATATTAAAGTCCACCCACAAGTAGGTGACAGTGCGCTCTATTTGGTTATTTTTACTGATAAAGATAAACTTGATGAAACGGTGGCGGTCAGCCACCCAGCGAAATTGGACGCAGAGGGAAGAGGGAATTACTTTCCAGAGGTAGGCGATATTCAAGTTCCGCGCGCTTTAACCGGGAAGCTTTCAATTGAGGCAACCGCTTTGGGAGCACGTACTGATGCTCCGTCTACTGTGCTGCCAGTGCTCTCCAACACTGAACGTCCGCAACAAGAAAGCGTGAATTTTTATCATCAGGCTATTCGAACCGCGATTGCAGACAACGATGTCGACAAAGCAATGGGATTGCTGCGTGATGCTGAGCAATTGGGTATTGCCGACGCTGATCAAGTCTTTCGTGAAGCGATGAAAGCACAGTTAGATCGGCAGTAATCGAGCTTTGCAGTGACGTTTCATCACATAGCGATTCTAGACAGCAAATAAAAAGGGCACCTGCAAATGGTGCCCTTTTTGCGATCAAGAGAGAGCGCCGAATTAGACTTTGAACGTCTCGACCAGCTGACGGATGGTGGTGGCTTCTTGGTTCAGCGTATGGTTTGCGCCTTGTGCTTGCTCACTGAGCGATAAGGTTTGCTCTATACGTTGTGAAAGGGCTTGGATATTTTCGGCCACTTGCTGCGAAACGGCACTTTGCTCCTCGGCTGCGCCTGCGGTTTGATAATTGATATCGCCGAGCTGGTGTACCAAATCAACAATCTCGTTTAAGGTCTGCTGAACGGAGACACTCGCTTGATAACCCTCTGCGGCACCGCGCTCACCTTGTTGGATAACCGCTTCAATATCCGTCAATAGTTGGTTGAATGTTTCAAGTGTCGATACGATTTGATCGACAGATTTTTGTGAATGCTGGGCTAACGCGCGTACCTCGTCAGCGACCACCGCAAATCCTCGGCCAGCTTCACCGGCGCGTGCTGACTCAATCGCGGCATTGAGCGCCAATAAGTTCGTTTGATCCGAAATGCCACGAATATCATCGAGTAGTGCGGCAATATCGCTACCACTGGCTTTGACTTCGCTGACAAAACTGTTGGCTTTTTGTAGATCATTGTTCGCTGTTTGATTGCGCGCTACGTTGTTGGTCACATTATCCATACATTGATTCAGTGACGACACCACCGCGGCATTTTTCTCTTTGGAGGCTTCAGAGTTGGTTGCCACATCTTTGGACGTTGCTGTTAGTTGTTCCATGGCCGTCGCCGCTTGATGCAAGGTCTCCGTATTTTCAGACAGCGCTTGATGCGCATCGGTGATCGCATGGTTAGCTGTCGTTGAGGTATCCGATAAGCGTCCACCTGCTTGCTGAATTTGGCCAACCATCGACTGTAGCGCATCCAGCATCTGATTGACTGACTGTTTGATACTATCAATCTCGGTTTTACCCGTGACGGATAAACGCTGAGTTAAATCCCCACCGCCTTGCGCAATCGCCTGAATGGAGTGATCAACACTGGTTAACGGCGCCAATTGGCGTTTGATGACGACTTGAATGATGATAAACGCCAAAATCAGCACGATACCACTTACCAGATAGATGGTGTTTTGGATATGCGTCTCGGCCTCGGTCATCATTTGATTGAGTTGCGTCACCGGTGCCATAGCAGCAGAGATAGGGGTCACAATCATCACCGACCAGGTCTTGGTCATATTGCCAAACTCAATGGGTTGCGATACGTAAAAGTGCGAATCGGTTTGCTTGAATTGGTTTGTTGCCTTCTGGCTTAGAAGGTTAGAAAGTGGTTGGTAAGCAGGAGAGGAAAGTCCCGAGACCGCAGCGCCATGTTGAACGTGCTGATCGGTACTAGCCACAATCCGACCATCTTGACTGATAACAAATAGTTCCCCGTCATTATCGGCACGTTTGGCTAAGAGTGATTGGATTTGCGAGGTCTTGAGCGTACTTCCCACCATAGCAACCGTTTTATCAAAGCGAAAAACGGGAGTTGTCACATCGAACACCGTTTGCGTTTGACCATTAATCTGAGCCGTTCTTGGATCAGTAATACAATCTTTTTGTGTGTTCACCGGGCACTGATACCAAGGGTTGGATTCTGAAAAGTTTTGAGCGGCTCGAAGACGCATTTCTCCGTTCTCATCCACCGATACAGACGGTACATAGCGTCCATCCGCTGCACTGGTTGGATCGCCATAATAAAAGGCATCGGCCCCTAAGACGTTTTTTTGCCACTCGGTATAGATGTTGTGCCACTCAGGCTGACGTTTCAAAATCGAATACATGATCCTAGGAATATCATCACGATCGAGGATCCGTGATGACTTATTCTTTTCCGCTTCTGACGTATATATCTGAGCAATGGTTCGCACCGTATCGAGCGGAGAAGCGATGTAGGCATGAATCTCTTCACTGAGTGCCGTTGCCCGGTTCTGCATTTTTATCACCTGATCCCGCTTCACATTCTCTGTCACCTGAGATGACATTGCTGATTGACTGGTATTCAGAGTTGAAAGAGAGATGGTGCTGACCAAACCCAGACCGACTAACACGATTGCAGAGGCCGTTAGGCTGATTCGTTGGCTGATAGAGAGGTGACGCAATTTTTTCATAATCACTTTCCGCACAAAGAAAAAATTCGGAGGTCGTCGAGCGGCGTGACGATGGGTGTCGTGCTAGCGAGCAATGGCACAACAGATAACGCGCGCCGACGGTGACGATCAGAGTTTCTAGTGTTGCTCAAATAGACAACAGGCACATCCTCCTTATTTGCGCTTGTAACGCTTGCAATAAGGAGGAGATCAGGAGGGGGAGAGAGCTAATTTGAACGATCAGCTTAAGCCGATCCAGCGCACACCACATTGTCTTGACCGACGTTGTCACGTTGCGACGATCACACTACTTGGATTAAAACAGCAAGCGAAACTGCGCTTATTCACAATTTTGTTACTAACGGAGGAGGGCGTAGGCAGATGGATGAGGTTGCATGTTAGCGCATGTGCTAGCGGTACGAAGCTTTCACT